>JBIOEC010000026.1:0-9051 GCA_044445645.1 Gammaproteobacteria bacterium
GAAGAAATACCGAAGCACTTACATTTTAGAGAGCGCAATCCGCAGATAGCAGATTTTGCAAATATTCCTGCCCAACTTCCGCTTACCCCCATTTCTTGGCAGAAACGTGCGAACCATCCGCGTCGCGCTGGCGTCAGCAGTTTTGCATTTAGTGGAACGAATGCACATGTCATTTTAGAAGAGGCACCCGAGCAGGATCTTGCCCAAGTTAAACAACCTTTACCCAAAACAATTTTTAATCGGCAACGATATTGGGCGCGGGTATTAGATGAGCAACGCACCACTAGTACACTTATGCATTCTTATGAATTACGTTGGCAAACCTTAGGGCTTAGTATTAAAGAAGAATTTGTTGCCAATAAAGAAGGCTATCAGATCCTAGTGATAGGAGAAGACGATAGTTTGCACAGGGATACGCTTTCTTGGCTGTCTTTGCAATCGTTGAATATAACAAAACTTTCCATAAATAATTTATCAGAGTTTACCGGTAGTCTATCTTTGCTGATGGAACAGGCTACTGCGCAGAAAATAGAAATTATTTGGTGCGTGAACGCTAATAAAGAAGTTGATGACTTAGAGAATTATCATGAGCGCTTATGTTGCGCTTGGTTGGCATTACTTCAAGCGTGTAGTCGACATGCAGAAGATAGGCGCGTAAGTTTAAATATATTAAGTTTAGGATTAGATGCCTCTGTAGAAGGCGGCGGTATACCTGCTGGAAGTATTTTATTTGGACTAAAGCGTACTACGGCGAATGAATACCCACAGTGGAAGAATGTTAGCGTTAATATAACAGAGATTGGTCAGCTCACCGAAGCGTTGCGATTTATATTATTCACGGAAAAGGAAAATACGCTCAAAAAAGAACAGGAACTACAGTATGATGGAAAAGTATGGTCAGCATTACGTTTAGTTTCTTTAGACTCAGATAGGAATATGGATTGGGTAGTATCTTCAGAAGCGACCTATGTGATAACGGGTGGTTACGGTGCTATTGGTCAGGCTTATGCAACTCACCTGATTGCTAAGGGAGCAAAACATCTTATTTTAACCAGCCGCCGAGCAGCAGATAATGCGCTATTAGAGAAAATTGCTGAGTGGAAAAATGCTGGTGTTGAAGTGACTCCATTAGCGATGGATATAAGTGATGCGCAAGCAGTGGATGCTTTTATCCAAACTTATTCTTTGCATACACACCCTATCAAAGGAATTGTACATGCTGCAGGTGTGTTAGCGGATGCCATGCTATTCAATCAAGATTGGGAAAAATTTAAAACCGTTTTAGCAGGTAAAGCCTGGGGAGCTTGGAATTTACATCGGAGTACATTGAAGTATGGAGTGGAACTGGATTTCTTTATTGCCTGCTCATCCATTGCCGGGATATTAGGCAGTCCTGGTCAAAGTAATTATGCCGCAGCGAATACATTTTTAGATGGACTGATGCGTTATCGCCAAGCTCAAGGTTTGGCCGGTCTCAGCATTGCATGGGGCCCATGGCGGGATGGTGGAATGGCAGCTGAGCAAAGTGTCTTGCAGCAAAAACGTTGGGCAGAATATGGCATTGAGTTGATGGGCGCGGAAGAAGCTTTATCCATAGGTTGGCACTTTACCAAGAATGCTGCAGTGCTACGTGTCAACTGGCAACACTGGCAAATCCTAGCAGTTCCAGCTGTATTATCCGAATTAGTGAAAAAGGTTTCTGTTGCCAAAACTATAGAACATTGGCAACAGAGTTGGTGGTCATTGTCAAAGGCAGAGCAGAAACCTTGGTTAATCACTCGTCTGCGAGAATTGGTGAGCAATGTCTTAGGATTTAAAGAAAGTATTGATATTATTGATACCCGTGGTTTTTTTGAGTATGGAATGGATTCATTGCTAGCTATGGAGTTACGTAATCGTTTGCAACTCTATATGGGCGAATCTTTTAATTTATCACAGACCTTGGTGTTTGATTATCCGAATGTAGAAACTCTTTCCACCTATTTACATGATTTATTAAGCGCTACCGTGAATCCGCAACAACGAATTATTTATGAACATGAGGGAGAGCCCATTGCGATTATTGGGATGGCATGTCGTTTCCCACAAGCTGTGGACACCGAAACATTTTGGCTGAGTCTACAAGCCGGAGTAGATGGCATTCAAGAGGTACTGAAAGAGCGTTGGGATGTGAATAAATACTACAGCGCAGATCCAGGTGAGCCTGGAAAAATGATAACGCGTTGGGGTGGTTTTATTGATGATATTGATCTGTTTGATGCGATTTTTTTTGGAATTAGTCCTCGCGAAGCCGTCATGCTGGATCCTCAACAACGAATAACATTAGAAACAGTATGGTATGCACTAGAAGATGCGGGCTATGAGCCTGCTAAATTGCGCGATAGTTTTACAGGTGTATACCTGGGGATCTCGAATAGTGATTATAGTGGTTTGTTATTGAAGTATGAAAAAGAAGAAGATATTGATGCCTATTTGGGGACTGGAAATGCATTGAGTGCTGCTGTAGGACGAGTTTCTTATATGTTAGGGTTAAGAGGTCCAAGCTTGGCGATCGATACAGCATGCTCGAGTTCGTTGGTGGCGATTCATCAGGCATGCCAAGCCCTGCGAAACGGTGAGTGTGATTTAGCACTAGCAGGGGGAGTGAATCTTATCTTGTTGCCAGAGATCAATATTAGTCTTTCCAAAGCGCATATGTTATCCCCGGAAGGACACTGTAAAACTTTTGATGAGAGTGCAGATGGTTATGTGCGCAGTGATGGATGTGGAATGGTTATCCTTAAACGCTTGAGTGAAGCGCAACGAGATAATGATCGAATACTCGCAATGATTAAAGGCAGTGCAGTCAATCAAGATGGTGCCAGTGGCGGGCTTACGGTGCCGAATGGAGTGGCACAGCAAGCCGTACTTCGCCAAGCACTTGCTATGGCTCACATCGCTCCAGAAGATGTCACTTATGTGGAAGCGCATGGAACGGGGACTAGTCTGGGTGATCCGATAGAGATGAGTGCCATTAAAGAAGTCTATATGACACCCGACAGACAAGTGCCACTGCGAGTAGGTGCAGTGAAGAGTAATATTGGTCATTTAGAGGCTGCAGCTGGCGTTGCGGGTGTGATCAAAACGGTATTAGCATTACAAAACAAAATAATTCCCCGAAACTTACATTTTCACAAGCTGAATAGTCATATTGAATTACCTGAACAAATTATTTTAGCGACAGAGTTACATAAATGGGAGAGCAAAGAAGACCAGCCTTTATGTGCTGGGGTGAGCGCATTTGGTTTTACCGGAACCATTGCGCATATGATTTTAGAAGAGGCACCTGAGCAAGATGTTACTCAAATACGCCAACCTTTGCCTAAAACAATATTTAATCGTCAACGGTATTGGGCGGACGCACTAGATGAGGCTCGGAAGAATGCAGACGCGATAACGCAGGATTGGTTTTATCAGGCCCGATGGATAGAACATGAGCTAGATCCTTTAGAAGCAGACTTGGAGTTGAAACGATGGGTGATTATTGAAGAAGAAGGCGATGTGTTGGCAAGAAAATTGCAGAAGAAGTTGGAGGCGCAAGGAGCAAGTGTTCAACGACTGCGTTTAGAAAGCTTAGCAGATGTACTTTCAAGTACTACGGAAGATGAAGAAGGTGTCGGTATTATTGATATTGCAAGTTATCAACGTTTAAGTGCGGTGGATGTTACTGAATTACAAGCAGTGCTGACAGATATTTTTGTGGATTACCAATCGATTTTTCGCTCATCAAGAATTTCCCACTGTGTGTGGTTAACTGCGTTAGGAACATTGGAAGCAGAAATACCATTTTTATATTTGTTAAGGGGTTTAGCCAAAGTTATTGCCTGGGAATTTTCAGAGACTTTCTCTCAAGTGGTAGAAATTGAGAGCGATGATGAAGCTACAGATGAGTACGTATTAAATGAATTGCTTGTACAGAATCCAGAAGTCGAATTGATTCGTTACCAAGCAAGTCATCGTTATGTACAGCAAGTGGAGCACATAGAAATACCATTGACATCAGGTATGATGAAGTGGGATAAAACCGGCAGTTACGTGATTACAGGAGGCTCGGGTGGTTTAGGCTTAACATTAATGGAGTGGTTAGCACAACGGGGCGTGGGCTCTATTTTATTGCTGTCGCGGCATGCACCGGAGGAGAAAATCCTGGCTGGGTTGCGCGAGAAATATAGTTGTGAGATTAGGCATTATGCGGTGGATGTCAGTAATGAACAAGGCTTGGCAAAAGTGCTTCAACCGTTATTAGCAGAAGGGAGCTCAACCCCCTTACGTGGACTTTATCACTTGGCTGGTACTAATTATCACGCGAGCTTCACCGAATATCCTGAGGCAGAGTTATGGCCTGTAGTATCTCCTAAGGCATTGGGCAGTTGGTATTTACACCAATTAACTAAAGATTATAAAGGATTAGATCAATTTGTATTATTCTCATCAATTTCCTCCTTTTTAGGTTCCAACCGAGAATCAGCCTATGTGTTGGGAAATAGTTTTATTGATGGTGTGGCTGAGTTGCGTCGGGCAGAAGGCTTACCTGTTACAGCTATCAATTGGGGTCCTTGGGGTGAAGTGGGAATGGCATTCAAGTATTCCGAGGGGGAGAAAATAGAAGATATTGGATTTATCTCTCCGCAAGAAGGTATCCGTGTACTAGAGGCTCTGTTAGCTTCGTCGCAACCACAAAACATCGCCATTATTTCTCCCATCTATTTGACCTTTATGCTGCAGTTTAGGCAACCACTGCCAACCTGGTTAGCTGCGATATTACCTTTTACAAAAAAGGTACACGTTGAGTTGAAAAGTGAGTTTTTAAAAGAGTATGAGCAGACAGCGGAAGATGCACGGTATGCGCTATTAGAAGACCTAGTAGCAAGGACACTACGAGAGATATTAAAGACCCCCTTGGGATATGAAATAGATAAAGCACAAGGTTTTGCGCAGATGGGTATGGATTCACTGATGGCAGTAGAATTGTATAACCATTTGCAGCAGGTATTTGGTAAAGAATTGTCTTTACGAGCCACATTAGGTTTTGATTATCCCACCGTAATGTCTTTAACTGAATATCTTTATATGCAACTGGAGTCATTGACATTGCAACATGGCTATATCGAATATCGTTATGTCGCAGAACCCATCGCGGTGATTGGAATGGCCTGTGATTTTCCAGGAGGCGCGGATAGTATTGAGCAATTCTGGGAAAACTTAGTACAAGGTAAAGATGCTATTACATTAGCGCCGCAAAATCGCTGGGATAGTAGCTTTTATCCATTTAAAGGCGGATTTGTGGATGATATGCTAAATTTCGATGCGAGTTTTTTTGGGATTAGTCCCCGCGAAGCCGAGTATATGGATCCGCAACAACGCAAGGCGCTAGAAATATCTTGGCATGCGTTAGAAGATGCAGGCATTAATCCGCGCGAACTAAAAAATAGTTTGACAGCTGTGTTTGTTGGAATTTCACAGAGTGATTATGGCGCATTAATATCTGCAAGCGAAATAGAGGGTAGTGTTTTTTTAGCCACAGGAAACGCGTTGAATGCCACTGCAGGCCGAATTTCCTATACGCTAGGTTTACAAGGCCCGGCTATAGCAATGGACACAGCATGTTCTAGTTCGTTGGTAGCGTTACATGAAGCATGTAGAAGTTTGCAGACTGGCGAGTCATCATTAGCTATTTGTATAGGCGTAAATGCCTTACTGGCGGCTCATGCGTTTGAAATTTTAACGCAAGCACAGATGTTATCACCGGAAGGTTATTGTAAAACATTTGATGCCAATGCAGATGGATATGTGAGAGGCGAAGGGTGCGGAGTACTTATTTTGAAGCGCTTAAGTGAAGCCGAACATGACAGTGACCATATATTAGCTATTATCAAAGGCAGTGCTGTTAATCAAGATGGTGCTAGTAGTGGGCTCACAGTTCCAAATGGCATTGCTCAAGAAACGGTTCTCAAGAAAGCACTCGCCAATGCCAATATTATGGCTAATGAAGTTGATTATATTGAAGCACATGGTACTGGGACGAGTTTAGGCGATCCTATTGAGATAGGAGCGCTGACCACAGTATATGGAAATGAACGCGATCCGGCTCAGCCCTTAATTATTAGTACGGTGAAAACAAACATTGGGCATTTAGAATCAGCTGCTGGTATTGCTGGCATGATTAAAACTATATTGGCATTACACTATAAACAAATTCCTCCGCATTTGCATTTTCATACCTTGAATCCACATATTAACTTGCAAGCTATTCCAGCAGAAATACCACTGAGTACTAGGGAATGGGAGTATCGTGGACATCCACGCCGTGCAGGTGTTAGCAGTTTTGGCTTCACAGGGACGAATGCACATATTATTTTAGAAGAAGCGCCAGAACAAGACATTACTCAACTGCGTCAACCTTTACCTAAAACAATATTTAATCGCCAAGAGTACTGGGTTAAACCTAGTATTAAAAACTCAGTTGCAATAGAGACAGATGCTCATCCTTTCTTACAGCAAACTAGACACTTACCAGGAGATGATGCAATTTATTATGAGAGTCATATCTCAAGGGATTACCCTGATTTCATAATAGATCATCAAATACATGACTATCTGGTAGTTGCTGCGGCCGCTTATCTATCAGCAGCCCTAACAATTGCGCAGGAATCTTTAGGTGGAAATTATTGCCGGTTATCTGATGTTGTGTTTACTGAGCCGATAATATTGAGTAAGGATGGAGAGCTAGTACAGTTATTGATAAAATTAACTGAAGAGGAAGAAAAAATAAAGACATTAGATTTTTATAGCCAAGCTGCTGGGCAAGATGAGTGGCGCAGCAATGTAAGCATGTTGTTGGAACTAATAGATGAAAAACCCATTTCTTCTATTAGTGAAACATGGGAGGTACTGCGAGCCAAGTTCCCGGAAAAATCTAATTATAAAAACGAAGAACTCATGGCTAGAATGAAAACCCTAGGGTTTTTAGGCGGCCCACACTTTATCTGGTTGGAAGAAATCTATGTTAATCAAACAGCAGTGCTAGCTAAGTTACGGCAGCCACTGGCTACTGAGAGGGGGCATTATGTGCTATACCCTGGCGCATTAGATAGTTGTCTCCAAGCGTTACTGGCTTTATTGCAAGAAAATGTACTAACAGTGCCTTTTAGCATAGAGAGTTTTGTGATGGATCTGAGTGAAAGGACTTTGGGTTGGGTATATGCATCATATCAAGAAGAAACCGGAGAGGCCAATTGTATTTTGTTGGATGAGCATGGAGGATTTTTAGGTGAGATAAAAAATTATAAAACACGCAAAGCTTCAAAAGAGGGATTTGAACATGTTCTAGGTATAAGACGAGAAGCACAAAGTGGGTATTATTATGATTTGCTGTGGAAAAAAATTGAATCTCCCCCAAAAGAAATAAATGTTGCAAGGCTTGAAGAAGGTGAAAATATTATTTATGACGCCAGACAGCCAGTAAAGAGTGTTGGTGATTTATCATCAATTGAACAACTGTTAAAATTTATTCAAACTCGAATAGTGGAAAGAGCCGCGACGGCAGGTACAATATATATCGTTACAGAACAGGCTTACTCAGTTAAGGAGGAAGCAATTAATCTTATGCAGTCATGTATGAATGGACTGATTAAAACAGCGATATTAGAGCATCCTGAATTACATATTAAACAACTTGATTTGGCAGAAGGTGCAGAAATAAACAGGGAGATGCTAGTTAATTTGCCTGAAAATGAACAAATTTTAGTTTACCGGACAGACCAACTATATACCCAACGAGTAACTCAACATTTACCATCTTCTGAAATTGAATCAATTAATGTTAGATTGGATAGTAATGCAAGTTATTTAATTACCGGAGGATTAGGTGGCATAGGTTTAGAGCTGGTAAAATATTTATCAGAACACGGAGCAAAACGCATCATTTTAAGTGCGAGGCATGTATCAGATTCAACAATAATAACAGCTATCAATCAGATGAGAGAGTTAAATATAGAAATTGCAACTTATCAGAGTGATGTTAGTGATAGAGTGGATGTGACCAAATTGCTTGAGATAGCCCATGTTGCTGATTATCCATTAAAAGGAATCTTTCATTTGGCAGGAGTAATTAAAGATGCACCTTTAGATGAACAAACTAATGAAACCTTTTCAAGTGTCTTTGCTCCTAAAGCGCAAGGTGCATGGAATTTGCATGAGATTACCCAAGAAAAAAATATAATACTCGACTATTTTGTAATGTTCTCATCGATGTCATCCTTAAATGGGGCCATTGGGCAAGCGAATTATGCGACGGCAAATAGTTTTTTGGATGCGTTGGCCGTTTATCGGCA
The DNA here is from genome assembly GCA_044445645.1 of Gammaproteobacteria bacterium. Classification (GTDB taxonomy): domain Bacteria; phylum Pseudomonadota; class Gammaproteobacteria; order JBIOEC01; family JBIOEC01; genus JBIOEC01. Next base: position 8,373 of record JBIOEC010000026.1, read on the forward strand.
ACAGCGTGGGCTTGCTGGATTGAGTTTAAATTGGGGCCCGTGGCGAGAAGTGGGAATGGCACGTGGTTTGGTCAACCAATATCAGTCGCAGGGAATAATTCCATTTAAAACTTCAGAAGCATTTGTGGCATTATCTTATGCTTTACAGCAAAGTGGCACACAGTTAGGACTTATGCATATTAATCCGAAGAAGATGAGTGAGCAAATTACTACCCTGCCTTCGTGGTTGAGTTTTATTTTGGAGAAAACGCAGGAATCCTTATTGATTAAACAGTTACAAAATGCTTCACCTGAAGAATGGGAAACTATAATAAAAAATATCATTGCACAAGAAACAAGAAAAGTGCTTGGTTTATTGGATGCACAAGTTTTAGATGAAAATAAAAGTTTTTTTGAGATAGGGATGGATTCTCTCTTGGCTTTGGAATTGAAAAACCGATTGCAACGGATCGTGCAACAACCGTTGTCCAATACGCTAGTATTTACTTATCCTAGCCTAAATAAACTCTCTGTCTATCTCTATGAGATGCTAGAAGAAACATCACGAGTTATTTCAGCTGTACAGAAACAAGAAAAAATTGATCTGCCATATAATAAGTGGCTAAGGCTGCTATATGGACAAACATTTATATGGGTATTATGTTTTTTTGGCAGATCGCGGAATAATATTGTTTTTAAA
>JBIOEC010000027.1:0-8950 GCA_044445645.1 Gammaproteobacteria bacterium
CATAAGAAGGGGGTATATTGCATCCCCTGACCGAGGCTTGCGGCTTTGCCGCAGGCCTCGTAAAAACCCAGTCCACTTAATAATTAACAGCGATTCCCGATGAATGTAAAATTTGGCAAAAATGCTGAGAATTTGATGAAATACTACACGCGATGAGAGGTTGTCAGGGGGTTCAATGCGGCAGCATTGAACGACCACGCCAAGGATGGCGTGGGCTGGCTTTTCAGCGTAGCCAGGAGGCGCAGCAGAAAAGGAATCGCGATTCTTTCCCCTGACTGTGTCTTGCGGCTCTGCCGCAAGGCACATAAAAACCAGGAAGCAGCTCCCGGCGAGCATTCGCCGGGAGCTGCTGAATAATTAATGTTTGGCAGTTGGAGGAGGTACCACGTCCAAGTGTCCTGAAGCCGGTATAATAGTGGGACTCGCTGTGGCAGGACTTGCAGCTGGCGGTTGCACAAAAGAACCCATGTGCGCAGGCGTCATGTTGGCCGAAGCCATTAATGCAGCAAGAATATGTTTAGACTCCTGGGTATGATTATTTCCACTATGCCATTCTCGCATATGTCCCTGCAGAACTGCAGGCTCCACTTTAAAGCCCGATACCATATCTGCCGTCAGCAAGTTATTCCCCAGCAGCATACAAACCCATTCGGTTTGTTCACTGTTACTCACACCAGAAGAAGGATTCAAGATACTCATAAGGCAGCTTTTTACCAAGCTATCTAGTATGGTTGGCATGTTTGACTCCAATTTATACCAAAGGCTACTTTCTTTAAGTGCTAAATACCCAGGTAATTCTGTTGCTAAGCTTTTTCTTAGTACAGCAAGGTCCTTATCAACCAGACCTCCTGAGCGAATTTTTTGTTCTGTCGTTCTAAATCCATCTACCAGATGATCTTGTATTCTAGAAAATAGACGCGTTATATTTCCCTTTACTCCATCCCGTAAATAACATAATTCTTTATTAGCAGAGTCGTTTTGCATACCGGCCCAATATAATATTCGTAAATTGTCCTCACTAAAAGCTTGGCTAATTAAATCCAACATTTTTCCTAAATTTTGTGTGAGTATGTCTTTAGCTCCTGGCTGTAAGACCCGTTCCAGAGCATTTTGGAGATTGTTTAATTGAGCTTCAAGTTCGTTCTTGTCTCCTGGTGAATACGTTGCACGGATGGTTCTTAGGTACTCTTCATTAATTTTTTTCATCCAGGATTTACTTTTTGGCAGCGTAGGAAAAAATAATGAACCCCAAACATAAGAAGCTGTAGCATCCGGTTGATAATCTAACAGTCCTTCTAAAACACGCATTCTCCATTCTGGAACAAATTGGCATAGTTCCGCAAAAATGACCTTTTCATCAATATTTTTATGATGCGCTTTTACTTCTGCAGAGAAAATGTTTAACAGCGCCGGATTAACATGCGGATTAGCTAGATCATAAGTAAGAAAGAGTGACCAAATGGCTTGTGCTCTACTTTCTTTAGTCGCTTTGCGACTGGTTAATACCGATTTTAGGCTTGCTGCCAGATCTGCTGATTTGGTTTTTGCCAATTCAGTAGGTTGTGCTGGGTTTGCGAGATCAGCGGGTCGATTTTTTTGCACTTGTGCAATGAGTGTTTGTTTTTGTTCTTGAGCAAGCTGAGACCCCCTTATTATATCAATAAATATATCTATATCTTTAAAATGTTCACTTGCAACTTTGCCTACAAAAGCTTCTAGCAGAGCCATATATTCATGACTAAAAGCGTGTGCCACACTTTGTTCTCCTGCAAATAAAAGAGTAAAGCCTTGTTGTGGACTCATATAATTATATTTGCGATCAGTTTCACTTGATCGAGACGTTTCACGTATGTTGTAGCGCATTTGTTGCAGATACTGAGCAACGAGTAATTTTCCAGCATCTGCAGATGCCGTTGGAAGATAATTCAACAGCTCCTCGGAAAAAGCGTGCATCACCGCTAATTTTTGGCCATGTTGAGAATAAATCTCAGTAAGAAGCGGCATTACATTCAAACTGGTTTTAGCAATAGGCCGTTGTAACAAACCGATTACGAGACTAAAGAGCGCCGTATGCACATCTGGGTGTTGGCTAAGTTGTTTTAAATTTGTTGTATCACTCAATTCACGGACCGCATCAATCATCGCATCATCAAAAGTTTGCTGAATAAGCACGGCTAGTCCTTGTATATACTTTGCTAACCAGAGGGGATCTGCTAGCGGATTGGCACCCGTTTTCTGTCTAAGATCGGCGGGCGCTTTTCTTAGCCTTATAAGTTGCTGCTCAGGGCTATCTGGCGAACTCAGAATTTCATCTATGCTTGAATCTAGATTAGGACTCGCAGCAGCTGGTTTTTTCGTGCTTGCCTCTGCCGCTATATGAGCAAGTTCACTCATTAGTGCATCAATCGCAGCAAGTTCGCTCATTAGTGTATCAACCACTACTTCTTCAACATTAGCAACCTGCACAGGCGGGAGGTCCGCAGGAGGATTTATTTTCGCAACACCTGAGGCAGTGAAGGGAACCACTTTTGGCTGTGGCATTTTTGTGCTGAGCACTTCTTTTACTGGGATATCACCTCGGTTAGAGGGCGCTATAACTTTATCCTTGAAGTAGTTTAGATTATCTCGTAAATATTTAGCATTTCTGATAAATTCCACATCCCCTGCATGAATAGGCAATGCCTTATCACGTGCTGTTCGAATTTGTTGCAAAACATTTACCACTTGTTGCCAAAATTCTGGAAACTTTGATTCTTCATACATCAGATCTTCTTCACTAATCTCCCCTTTTTTTAATCCTGTAACATATTCACCGAGAAGTTCATTAAGGGTAAGATTTGGAAATTCTGTGGGCAGTTCACTAAAAATTTGGATGGCTAATTGTTCTTGAGGCATTGCTTGCGGTGTAATGGGTACGGCTTGGGCGGCTGGCATAATAGTCGCAATTCCAGATTGAATGTAGGTGACTTGAGCTGCTGGTTGCGCGTCTAAAGCGCCTAGCGCTCGTTTTAACAAAGCAGGAAATTTGCCCCCCATACTTTGTGCTTGTTGCTCTAGACTGGGCTGGCCTGCGGTTAAAATATTACGTAGGGACAATAAGGCTTCTGGATTTTCTGCATACTTTGGCCCCAATGCTGCAATTGCTTTTAAATAAGAAGTAAATAATGCACTTTCACCTTGCTCGATAAGTGCGATACCCAAAGGAACGGTTCTATCCGGTAAGTTTATCGGCATGGTCATCAAACTAATAAGCGATGACAGTGGTGTTTCTGCCACTTGTCTTTGCGCTAATCCATTTAGTACGGCTACATAGGCACGTAACCAGTTTTTGCTAAATTTTGCCTGAATGATTGGCGTTCCAGCAGAAAATAATAAACTGTATATTTCAGTTAGAGGAACAGCTGGGTTGATTACATACTTCCCTTGAGCATCCGGTTCTGCTATATCACGCAATAGAAAAAGAGGTCCAACAATCTCCCGCAAATATTTTCCTGCCACTGCTTTATCAATTATGGTTTTTCCGCGGATTTCTGCGGCGATGACTTTAGCTTTTACTTGATAGGGACTGGTATTGCTTGGTGGGAGATTGATATCACGGTCATATATAGCACGTACGCGCGTTAGTAAATTTTTTTCTTGCTGTTTGTGCTCCCGCGCTTCTTTCTTACTAACTTTTGGCATGCTGGCCTGTAACTCTTTTAGCTTCTTAGCTAGCAAATCTAAAAGTTTTTTACCCCCTTTCTCAGATAACTCCAACTGATTTTTTGCATAATAAAGTTGAGCCGTATAACCTTCCATATTTACAGGAGCATCAGGTGCTTCCTGTGTTGTAATATAATTTATCACCTCAGGAAATTCTATCAGCACTCCTCTTAAAACATCATCACTGTAATCTATGAATAGCTTTCTATGTACTTCATCTAAATGTTGGTAAGCATCTTTTAATCTTTTTAAATTGCCAACAATATCCACTCTAGAAATAGCGGGTGTTTTGGCTCTTTGTTTCTCTGGCTTTTGCGTTGAAGCTATACCTGTAAATTTAGTCTGCAGATTTACTCCAGACACATTTTTTAAGAAAACTAAAACAGAATTTGCTGGCTCTGGTTGTAGATTTAGGGAAGATGCTTGTGCCATGATTTCGTCCAAAACCAGCTCCAAATTCAGGGCAAACTCTGAGTCACTTCGCATCGAAGCGATTATAGTACCCGCCAGTGCCTCTATTCCAGGGTAGGATATTGGGTCATATTGTTTAAATAAGAAAAGTCCGGCTATCACTACTGGAAGTAAGTCCTTATTTTGAATGGTAATACTGTCAATATAATTTCTTATTTGCAAATTTTGTTGCTGAGCCCTAAAAGCTAGAAGCTTTTGTATTATTGCTGCTTCTGCGGGTTTTAAAGTTGCCATTATCTATTCCTCTAATCATATACATTTAATATAATACTTGTTAGCCAAATAAAATACATTTTCCCTGGCGGGATTATAGCAAAACTGTGTAAGAGATCAGATAGCTAGCATGGATTTTAAAACGCAATTTAGCCTAAATTTGCAAGACTCTAACCCCATAACTCAATGTTACTTAGTAAATTGACTTTCTCTAGATGTAGACTATACTTTAATTGAGTGGGAAGTCCTGAGAAAGCCGGAAACCGCGAGGTTTCAAAGCATAATGTAAGAATGTCGGAGGGTCTCAGTGACAGCCTGCTTTTTTTATGTCTTATTATTCCTAATCATCTAAAATTTTGCGAAAAGTAAGGTTAATACGTTGACCACATGGCTTGCGGGTTTTGGGTAACGCATGCTGCCAATGCTGTTGTAAAGTTCCACCCATCATTAACACACTACCTGAAGAAAGCTCTACCGTTTTTAGAATACCCGTTTTACGATGCCTAAATTTAAATTTGCGGCAAGCCCCTAAAGATACTGAAGCAATACAAGGTAATAACCCCAACTCTTTCTCATTATCTTGATGCCAACCCATAGAGTCAGAGCCATTTCGATAGAAGTTGCCTAATACACTATTAAACTGCACTCCAAATTCTGTTTTTAATCGCTGATTTAAGCCCTCCAATTTTGGGGCCCAACTTGTGGCCATATGAGTTAAATTAGAGTATTGATACTGAATACCAGGCTCTCCATACCAGCATACCAAGCGGGGTGCGGTATGCTCTTTGCCAAACAATTTAATTTTTACCGAATGCCAGTCTAGCTCCTGGATCAAAGATGCAAATAAATCACTTGCCTCTGATGTACTTAACCAATTTGGAATTAGCGTGGCCCATCCATCCTCTTGAATCAAGTTCTCATAGGATAAACCAAGAGTAGATAAGGCCTGTAAAAATATAGATTGCTTCAGCATAGTCTTTTGGATAACCCTAAAAATGTTCCACGTGGAACTATAATAACTCGTCTCTCCCTTTGAAGGAAAGATCCTGGTATCCATGCTCCACGTAGAAACCTAGCATGCATAGTGTTTTCCCTACTCTCTCATCCATATAATTACCCATAAGTCTCCCAACAGCGTCACTCTGGCTGCTAGAGAAGTTTTTGTAGGTACTATAAGCGGCCGAAATGACAGCGCAGTCGAAAACTTATGGGTAATGATAAGCTCTCATCTGGCTCTATAAAAGATCATCTCTTCTATAAGCCTATGTTATACATGAAAAGTTTCTAAAAATTCTTGCACCATGGTAAGGCGGGCTGCTGATAAATAAACAGTTACAATCTCCCCATGTTCCACGTGGAACATTTTGATTTCAGCAATATCATTTAGAAATAGCCCGGAGGGTGTCGGTTGATTCGCTTTAAATGATTTATTATTCCTGTTTATAGATAATACCGGCAAACCTCTGCTATCTACAGTTAGTTCGGAAAGTTGATCATGGAAACTTCGGTAACTTTACGGTACTCATAGAATTTATAAAAACATCTAAGCATCAGAGGGTTGAGGCATTTAAATGGGGAAACCATCGGCAATCTTTCCATGTTCCACGTGGAACATTTTGGTTTCAACGGTATGATTTAAGAATGGCTCTAAAGTATGCAGGTCAATTCCCGTTAAAAAGATTTGCGCTTCCAGCTTATGGATAATACCTGCAATTTTCTGCCTAGCACCTTCATCCAGCTCCGCAGGTAAATCATCAATTAATAATAAAGGAAGCTTCTTGGTTAAAGAAGTAACCAGGGTCGCTTGGGATAAAATAATGCCACTTACCAGTAGCTTTTGCTGGCCAAGCGATAAGACATGTTGTGCGGGGATACCATCAATATATATTTGAATATCTGCACGCTGAGGACCACAGCTGGTATAACCCAGAGCTCGGTCTCGTGATAAGTTTTTAGATAAATGCTCAGCTAATCCTCGCTGCAGATCCCACCCAGCAGTATAAAGGAGGGTTAAATCATCCCTGACAAATAATTCTTGCAGTATCGCTTGCACCTGCATTTGCCATTTGGTCACAAACTCAGTGCGTAGCAAATGAATAGTCTCGCCCAAATGAATAAGTTGCTGATCCCAAACATAAATATCTGCATCTGGTGCTTGTTGTTTAAGTAACGCATTGCGATGTTGTAATACCTTCTGTAGTTTCTTCCATAATGGGAAGAATTGAGGTTCCACGTGGAACATACCCCAATCAAGCCATTTACGCCGGGCACGCGGTGAATCCCGAAACAGTGAGTAGGATTCAGCGTAAAGCAGCAAAATAGGCAATAATTGGGCTAGTTCTGCAATGCTGGGAATAGGATCTCCATTAAGCTTCATCCGCGTTTTATTTTGCTGATCCCGGGAAAACCCAAGCTTTTGTGGCACTTCCAATGAATAGGGAGAGACTAATTCGGCAAATAACACTAACTCACGAGCATCATGAGTAATAACTCGATTTAATTGTGCAGATCGAAATGAACGTCCTAGCCCCAATAAATAAATGGCCTCTAAGATACTGGTTTTACCACTGCCATTCGGCCCAATCAAACAATTAAGGCGCGAGCTAGGACTTAGGGTTATATCGACCAGGTTACGCAGGGATTGAATATGCAAATGAGAAAGGTTCATATCAAAGTTCAACAATACCGCTTGAGAATGAGTAGCAGGGAAACTCCCTCTTTATATCTTCAATTCTAACTATAAATCTAGGTTTAAACCAGAACTTTTACGGTCCATAGATAACTACCAAAACTATACTGGTAGGTCGCAGTGCGCATAAGGGCTTAATTTTACTTTAGAAATTCTTCCGATCGATGGCGGATAGGCTAGACTTAAAAACTATAGAGAAAAGGAAATAATATATGCAGACATTGAAACGAACATTTTCGGCTAATTTGCAATATCTTGCAATCAATTATCTGGAAAAATCAGATAAGTTCTTTTATATCATGTGTTGGGCATTAGGCTCTCTAGTTAGCATACTCGTATTAAAATTGCTTACCATTGCTTAGCCCTGGAATCTTAAACGTTTTAAAAAAGCTGGGAGGTCGAGATGGGTAAACAGTACAAAAGCTCGTATCTTGCTAATATAAAACGACATCTGCGGCGAAAATACATACAACTGTCGTTAAATCTAATTATATTTATATCATCCATATGGCTGTGTTTAGGAGGTTTGCTACTATTAATTGATGCCTTTGTTATGTAACATCAAGGAATAGTCTAAAGGATAAAGCCCCATATGGATAATAAAAAACTGTACCATCAAATTTTATTTATTATTCTTGGGCTCTCCTGCCTAAAAACCACGTATGCAGCTGATGCATTACCTAAAATAAATCTTGAAGACCACATAACGGTATCCGGTGTGTCTTCAGGTGGCTACATGGCTAATCAGATCCATCTAGCCCATGCGGAAAAAATCAATGGGGCTGGCATTTTTGCCGCAGGGCCCTATTTTTGCTCCGAGGACTCACTTTTAACCGCAGCAAAACAATGTCTAGATAAAGAAAATAGTAATCCACCGGTTAAAGCGTTATTGGCGATCGCGCAAGCCAATGCACAGCATCAAAAAATAGCCGACTTAAAAGAATTGCAAAATGACAGAATCTGGATTTTTCATGGAACGAAAGATCACCTCGTCGACAAATCCGTAACCGAGGCACTGGTAGCTTTTTACCAACAATACGTCTCAGAAAAAAATATTGTTTATATTAACAACATAGCAGCCGGCCATGGCTTCCCAACACTAAACAGCGGAGTCCCCTGTGCGAACAGTGAATCTCCATTTATTAACAAGTGTAATTACGATGGTGCTGGCGCTATGCTCCAACATCTCTATCCAAATTTGGTGGAACCCAGCGTCAGTACGGCAACACCCCAGCAGTTTGATCAATCACTTTACAATCTGGAAAAATCCGGGCTTGCCCAACAAGGTTATATCTACATTCCTAAAGCCTGTGCTAAGGGAGACACCTGCAAATTACATATTAGTTTCCATGCCTGCAATCAAAATGCTGAAACCATAGGCACTCAATATGTAGAAAATACTGGCCTGAATCGTTGGGCGGAAAGCAACAATATCGTAATCCTCTATCCACAAACCACCCGCACACTATTTACCAATGCTTATGGCTGTTGGGATTGGTGGGGTTACACGGATGAACATTTTGCAGAACGTAGCGGCAAACAAATTCAAAGTATTTGGAATATGGTGCAAGCCTTGCAGACGGCGAAATAAAATACGCAGAATTGCCGAAAATACTTGATTTCCTGCGCATCAGTGGTAGGATTTAAAATACTAAAAACCACAGCAATTCCCGGTGAAAATTTGAGTAGATATCAAAAATGTGATGAAATTCAAAGCGATGGGGAGATTGTTAAGGGGGAGAAGCGCAGCTCTCCCCCTTAACCGCGGAGCGCGGCTTTGCCGCGCGCAGCGTAAAAACAAGGAAGCAGTTCACGGCGAAACTTCGCCGGGAATTGCTGTAAAAACCACCAAAAGCTGAGAGCAAAACCCATGGC
>JBIOEC010000028.1:0-8928 GCA_044445645.1 Gammaproteobacteria bacterium
GAACTAGATTCCCGCTGTGAGATCTGACTTCGTAGAAGCCTTGGCTCAGCGAGAATGACGATGTCGATAATTTAGATGCGTTTGCCCTGTTAATCACGTAAACCTACGCAATTTTTTTTCGTAAATCTGTCATACTATCCGTTGCGGCAATTACTATCAAAATAGGTAAAAATATAATGGTCAACAAAAATAATCCCGCGTACACACCGATCAATACCCAAGTTGAATATTTCTTAAATGCCACCCAATAATGCACAACTCCCAAACCTGCAACTAGTAGCAAGCTCATTATTAAACCGGATGCCGCCATTGTCATTGAGTTAAGCGGCAACCAAAAGCTAATTAATAAAAAGATAACTGAAATGCTACCTACCCAAAAATTTAACCGCAGCGCATGAAATTCTCGCTGAAAGCCACCTGGGTTATCTAACGCTGCTTGCCACCAGCGGCCTAAAAACAAGCCGGATAAATATACCCAAAAAAAGGCTGAAGGCCAACTTACAGCAAACTGCTCCGCAAACGCATTCATGCTTTGCAAGGTTTCAGCATCAAATGTTACCACATGATTAAAGCGCGATTGTAAGAACTCTGAAATCGACGCTGGTGTCATGAGCTGAAAAAAATCAGCTATTAGCATCAGAACCAATAAACTGATTGCGATGCATTGTAGGGTAAAGTTTAGCGAAACCGTAGTTCGCAACACCAAACTAAAAACCCAAATAGGTATGATAAATAAAATGGCATGGAAAGCTGCAACTTGCCAAACTTCGCCAATTACATTGGTAATAGCAAATATGCCAACTATTGCCCCTAACAACACCAAGATGCTGTAACGCGGATCATAACGCAATGCCGCTAAGGCTACCCATCCCCATCCAACCCACGAAAGTAATGGAACGAACATACAAAAGCCAGCAAACAATGCTGCATATAAGGGTTTACTTAGTAAAGTTTCTGCCCATCTGCGCATTGTTGTAGCCACTGAATGTCCTCATTCCACCTTATTTATGCTGATCACAAAACGGTAACAACGCCATATAACGTGCACGCTTAATTGCTAATGCTAGTTGGCGCTGAAATTTTGCACTGGTGCCAGTAATACGGCTAGGCACAATTTGTCCGGTTTCTGAAATATAGCTTTTGATAACGGGATCTTTATAGTCAATTTCCCCGGTGCCAGAAGAAGTAAATTTGCAATATTTTTTACGTCTGTTAAATCCTGTTGTCATATTATTACTCCTCCTCTTTCTTCAACAAGGGTGAAGGCTCGGTGATAGCTTCGTCACGACGAATAACCATATTACGTAACACAGCATCATTAAAGCGGAATGCGTGTTCCAATTCTGATAAAGCTTGTTGATCACATTCAATATTGAACAATATATAATGACCTTTATGCACTTTATTAATAGAATAGGCTAATTGGCGGCGTCCCCAGTCTTCTAAACGGTGTACTGTACCACCGCGTGAGGTAACTATTGCTTTATAACGTTCGATCATAGCGGAAACTTGCTCGCTTTGATCGGGGTGAATTAATACGATAATCTCATAATGTCGCATATTTTGGTCCTTTTGGTTAAAGCCGCCCAACTTTTTGGTGCAGCAAGGGATAGAAAGGGTGATAGTTTACTGGATTTAAATCGAGAATACAATTATAATATCCGACTGTCTTGTTGGCTATGTAGCTCAGCTGGTTAGAGCGTGGCACTCATAATGCCGAGGTCGGTGGTTCGAGCCCACTCATAGCCACCATTTATCAGCAATTCCCGGCGAAGTTTCGCCGTGAACTGCTTCCTTGACAATCCCCAATCGCTTTGAATTTCATCATATTTTTAATATCCACTCAAATTTTCACCGGGAATTGCTGACCATTTATTTTTATTTTGCTCTGTCTTTCAATAGAGTAATTACATCATGCAGGCTAAGTCCTCGCACCCGTAGCAATACTAAGAGATGAAACAGCAAATCAGCTGCCTCTCCGCAAAGTTCTTGATCATCTTTAACCACGGCTGCTAAGGCGACTTCCACCCCCTCTTCCCCTACTTTTTGAGCGACACGATTGATACCCGCGTTAAAAAGTGTGGTGGTATAACTGCCCTCGGGCCTGATTTGCTCACGTTCAATTAATAGTTTCTCTAGATTCTGTATAAAGCTCCAATCGCTTTGATAGTCATTAACGAAGCAGCTTTCTGTTCCTTGGTGACAAGTAGGGCCAATGGGGTCTACTAAAATTAATAAAGTATCTTCATCACAATCTTGGCTAATACTAAGGACTTTTAAAAAATTTCCAGAAGTCTCGCCTTTGGTCCATAAGCGCTCTTTTGTGCGACTGTAGAAGGTTACAATATTTTCGGCCAGAGTTTTTTGCAAAGCTTCAGGGTTCATATAACCCAACATCAATACTACCCCTGTTTGCGCATTTTGGATAATAACAGGCAGTAAATTATTAGTTTTATCCCAATTGATTTTTTCAAAATTAAATTGCATTTATATTCCCCTCACTCGAATACCTTCATTTAGTAAAAATTTCTTTAAGTCTGGTATTTTGATAGTTCCATTATGAAATACACTAGCCGCAAGCGCACCATCCACATGAGCGACATTAAATACTTCAGAAAAGTCTTCCAAAGAACCTGCGCCACCTGAAGCAATTAAGGGTAATGTCGTATGAGCACGAATTAAAGATAACTGTTTGATATCATACCCTTTACGCATTCCATCTTGGTTCATGCAATTTAATACAATTTCACCCGCGCCTCTTTGTTGCACTTCACTCACCCAGTCGATGGTTTGCAAACTTAATTGTTGGCGTTTTGTGCTATCTCCAGTATATTGGCAGACAACATATTCACCATTCACTTCACGGCTATCGATACCCACTACGATGCATTGCTGACCAAATATTTCTGTCATGCGATTAATTAAATTTGGATCTTCTAAAGCGGGACTGTTAATAGAAATTTTATCTGCACCCGCATTTAATATTATTTCCGCATCTTGCAGCGTACGAATTCCGCCTGCCACACAAAATGGGATATCGATTACTTGGGCTACGCGGCAGATCCAGTCACGACTCACTGCACGCTGATCGCAACTGGCTGTGATATCATAAAAAACCAACTCATCGCAACCTGATGCACTGTAGTATTCAGCAAGTTCTAATATATCACCTACGATGCGATGATTTTCAAATTGAATGCCTTTGACGACTTTGCCATCTTTCACATCCAGACAAGGAATGATCCGTTTTGCTAGCATACGAGCAACTCCTCTAAACGAACCCTACCCTCATATAAGGCCTTACCTACAATAGCAGCAGCCATGGGGATTTCAGCTAACTGCTGAATGTCTTCAAGTCCCTTAATCCCTCCTGAGGCTTGGAATTGTATGTGTGGATAACGTTGGGTACATTCACGATACAGAACAAAATTGGGACCCTGCAAAGTGCCATCACGTGCGATATCAGTGCATAATACATGCTGTAATTCAACTTCCTGATACATATCGATTAAATCCCATAAACTGACATTACTGTTTTCTTGCCAGCCATGAGTAGCAAGCAGAGGGGTTCCATCTTCCTGCATACGAATATCTAAAGCTAACACTAAACGTTCAGCACCAAATTCATTAAACCATTTCTTTACTTGCTCGATTTGTGCGACCGCAATACTGCCTAAAATTATGCGCTGTACACCGGCTTGCAGATAAGCTCGAATTTGTTCCGCGGTGCGAATACCGCCCCCCGTTTGTACTTGCAACGTAGTTTCTTTAGTTATTCTTTCGATTATTTCGAAGTGCTGGGGAGATTGTTGCTTGGCGCCATCCAGATCAACTACGTGCAAATATTTAGCACCATGCTTAGCAAACTCTTGAGCCATTTTCACCGGATCGTTGGCATAGGCAGTCATTTCGTCGTAGTTGCCTTGATGTAAGCGCACACATTGTCCGTTGATTAAATCGATTGCTGGGTAGATGTTCATAGTATATCCTCTAATATCATACTTGTTTGTACCTGACATAAAATATTAAGCATGACATTATTTCATTTGTAAAAAGTTTCGTAAAATCTTCTGTCCCACTTTTCCGGAACGTTCAGGGTGAAACTGTGCACCAAAAAAATTATCTTTCTGCACCATTGCCGTAAAATTCATTCCATACTCAGTGGCTGCAATCGTATACTTATCAACCGGGGCAGCATAACTATGGACAAAATAGACATCATCGCTTTCATTAATACCTGCACACAACTCATGATTAGGCTGTTGAAATTGCATCTGATTCCACCCCATATGAGGAATCGTTAAGCCCGGTGCCACGGGCAGAGCAATAACTTTATTCGGCACCATACCTAAACAGGGCACGTTACCTTCTGCTGAAAACTCATATAATAACTGCATTCCTAAACAAATCCCCAGCACCGGTTGCGTAAGATTACGAATCACCTCAACCAGTTTTAACTCATGTAACTGCTGCATCGCATGTTTAGCGGTACCCACACCAGGTAATATCACTTTATCCGCCAACCTTATTTGTTCCGGATCTGTTGCTAGGCACGCTGATACGCCTAAACGCTCCAAGGCAAATTGTACAGAAGCAAGATTGCTACCACAGCCGGCAATAATAACGATCATAAAACACCTTTTGTGCTGGGTAAATTTTCATCTACTTTAGTAAAGGCTTGACGCAAAGCTCTGCCCACTGCCTTAAATATGCCTTCAACCATGTGATGGGTATTCTCACCTTTCACTTCTATGTGTAAAGTGGCCTTTAAATTTTCAGCTAAACTCCTAAAAAAATGTGGCACTAATTCGGTAGACAAGTCCCCTACTTTCTCGCGAGTAAAATTTCCTGAAAAAGTGAAATAAAATCTGCCCGAAAGATCAAGCGCCACTTGCGCTAATGCTTCATCCATAGGTAACAGAAAACCATAACGCGCAATACCGCGTTTGTCACCAAGAGCTTGTCGCATCGCTTGTCCGAGAGCAATTCCGACATCCTCCACGGTATGATGATCATCAATATGTAAATCGCCGACTACAGATATTTGCAATCCAAAACCGCCATGTTTGGCAAGTTGTTCAAGCATATGATCAAAAAAACCCACTCCAGTTTGAATATTAACCACTCGTGGATCATCCAAGTTAACCGTTATGGAAATTTTGGTTTCATTAGTATTACGCACAATAGTGGCAACCCGAGGTTTATTTAGGATTAAACTTAGAATTTCATACCAGTCTTTTGCACCTGTTTCTGCGATACGAATACCCTTGATACCCATATTCGCAGCAAGCTGTAAATCAGTTTCACGATCGCCGATTACATATGAATGATTACGTTCGATTTTCTGTTCGACTAGATAGTTCTGCACCAATCCAAGTTTAGGTTTTCGGCATTCACATTGATCAACGGATTTATGTGGGCAAATAAGAATATCATCAAACTCGATACCTTGAGATCGAAATATATTCAACATAAGCTGATGAGGTTGTTCAAATGTGGTTTGTGGAAAGCTTTCTGTACCCAACCCATCTTGATTACTGACCATTACCAAACTATATCCAGCATTTTTTAACTGGAGTAGCACACTGAAAACACCAGGCAGAAACACCAGTTTTTCTAATGAGTCAATTTGTTTATCTTCCGGCTCTGCGATAAGAGTACCATCTCGATCAATAAATAATATTTTTTTTGCCATCATGATTCACCTGTATTATATGGATTGCATTGCTTGTAACAATAATTTATTTTCTTCTGGTTTGCCGATACTAATACGAATACAGTTTTCCAATTGCGGCTTACTACTCATATCACGCAATACGAAACCTTTTTCATTACAAAATTGCATTGTTTTTGCAGCATCTTCCACTTCAATTAAAATGTAATTCGCTGCACTTACCCAGACCTTTTTAATCCAAGAGATATTTTTTAGCTCTTTAAATAAATATCCGCGTTCGGCTTGTATAGTTAAAATATGGTCTTGCACTTCTTGTAATCGTGCAGAAGATAAAGCCTGTGCCACCACCTCGATAACCATAGATGACAAAGGATAGGGGGCAACAATATATCGAATCCAATCCACTATTTCTTTTTGGGCCAATAAAAAACCACAACGCGCGCCGGCCAAACCAAATGCTTTGGAAAAAGTGCGTAACACAACTAGATTTTCGCATTGGTCAAGATAACTTGTCATACTTTCTTGATCCGAAAATTCGATATAGGCTTCATCTACAACTACGATACTCTTTCCAGATAAGGTATTGCATAGATTGATGATCTCACGTGGATTCAATAAATTTCCTGTTGGATTATTTGGCGAGCATAAAAATACTATTTTAACTTTTGGTGTCCATTTTAATAATAGGTCAGAGTAGTTCAGCTGATAATCCTGCGCCTTGTACAGCGGAACTTCAATCACTTCTACGCCTTGTAAAGCCGCGCCTACCGCATACATACCAAAAGTTGGCGGACAGATCATGATCGCATCTTCTCTGGCTGAGCAAAATAATCGGATTAATAGATCGATGGCTTCATCGCTTCCACGCAACATCATTAACTGTTCTTCTAATACTTGATACAATTCTGCCAGCTGCGGCAATAGCTCTTTGGGTTGTTTACTTGGATAGCGATTGAGCACGATATTATCTAATGTCTGGGTGTATTCCCATGGTGATTCATTAGCATTTAAGAATATCATATCATTTTCTTTACTTTCATCCCGTGCAGAAGAATAGGGTTTGAAGTTTTTTAAATCATCGCGGATTAAGTTGTGTATGCTCATAAATATTTCCTGTAATTATTCGCGCCCCCCCAGCAATAAACTTGGAGAACTTTGCTATTTCCTTTAAACTGATTTTAATCTTACACTTACGGCATTTTTATGCGCATCTAGCCCTTCTAATGCCGCTAATACTTCAGCATGGGGTCCAATGAGTTGCATGCCCTCAGCCGTCACCGTTTGGAAATAGATAAATTTCATAAAATCCATGATAGACAATCCACTCACAGAACGGGCAAATCCATTGGTGGGTAATACATGATTTGAACCGGTGACATAATCCCCTGCTGTTTCTGGTGTCCAATAGCCCATAAAAACCGCACCGGCATTTTGCACTTGATTCTTGTATTGCTCAGCATTTTTGATTGGCAGGATCAAATGTTCAGGAGCATATTGATTCGCAATATTAAATGCTTGCTGCAAATCTTGCACCACAATAATTCGGCTATGCAACAATGCTTGCTGGGCTATTTCACGACGTGGTAAAACGGCTAATTGCTGTTCTATGCAACTTGTAACTTTTTCTGCCATATCTAATGAAGTGGTAACTAAAATAACTTGGGAATCCACCCCGTGTTCAGCTTGCGAGAGCAAATCAGCCGCCACCCAGGTAGGGTTTGCGGAATCATCCGCGATTACCATTAGTTCAGAAGGACCGGCTGGCATATCGATACTCGCGCCAGCAGCATCTTGCGATACCAACATTTTCGCTTGTGTTACCCATTGGTTGCCCGGACCAAAAATTTTGTCTACTTTGGGAACAGTCTGTGTACCATAAGCTAGGGCCGCAATCGCTTGCGCTCCACCTACTTTAAAAACTTCTTGTATGCCACAACGTTCAGCTGCTACCAAAATATGTGGATCAATTTCGCCGTTAGCATTTGGCGGTGTGCATAATACTTTAACTGGACACTGCGCAATCTGTGCTGGAACTCCTAGCATAAGTACGGTAGATATCAGGGGTGCTGTGCCCCCAGGAATATATAAGCCCACATGCTCAATAGGACGCGCTTGACGTTCACAGGTTACACCCGCACAGGTTTCTGTTATTTGAGTTTCAGGATATAACGATTCATTAAAAATGCTAATCCGTTCATGAGCAAATATTATCGCTTCTAGTGCGGCTACTGTTATTTTTTTGCGCGCATCAACAAACTCACTTGCACTAACTTTTAAATCAGTAATGTGCGCTTTATCAAATTGCTGGGTGAAATTTATTAACGCTTGATCACCGTTTGTTCGCACTTCTTGAATAATATTTTTGGTTTTATCTAAAATAGTATCGGTAGCATCTAAGCCGGCGCGAGCTAAAGATTGTTGCTGTTCTAATTGGGATAATTGATTCCAGTGTAAAATATTCATATAAGTTTATTCCTTTACGCAGTACGAGTTTTTGTACCAGAAGAACAATCTAATTCAGCATCTTCTCAATGGACAATACCAAAATAGAGTTTGCGCCTACTTGTTTTAGTCGCTCCAAAGTGGTCCAAAACACACCTTCTGGAGAAACCAAATGCACAGCAACTTTATCTTCAACTCCCTCTAATGGCATAATCGTTGGTGTTTCACAACCCGGTAGGATTTCTTTGATAGCAGGCAAAGCGGATTTAGGAGCATGAAACATAATATATTTACTTTCTTGCGCTTTAAGCACCCCATTAATTCTTCTCAGCAGCAATTCGAGTACTTGTTGTTTTTCAGGAGAGAATTCCAGGTTGGTTTTGATCAAGACTGCTTGGCTTTGAATGACTTCGGCCACTTCTTTTAAATTATTTTCTTCTAACGTTCTGCCGGTAGATACTAAATCGCATATGGCATCTGCCATACCCAACCGTGGAGCAATTTCTACGGAACCGGAAATAGTAACAGCTTGCGCATTTACTTGATGTTTAGCTAAATATTGTTTTAGCAAACAAGGATAACTAGTCGCGACTCGTAAGCTTTCTAAAGAAGATGGCCCATCAAATATTTTTCCTTCTGGAAATGCGATTGCTAAGCGACACCGACTAAATCCCAGTGGTTTTACAATAGCAAAGGTAGATTGTTCGCAACCTTGTTCTTCTTGTCTTTGTAAGTCTTTTTCATGCAAAACATTTTGCAAATTTTTTAAGGCGGGAAATAATTTTTCTTCCACCATTAAAGAAGCACTAATA
>JBIOEC010000029.1:0-8818 GCA_044445645.1 Gammaproteobacteria bacterium
TTTTTAGGAAGCTTATCTTATATGATATGATACGCATGAAGAAATCATATTAACCAAATTTTTTATTATTCCGCAAAATCATGCCATTAATCTACTTAAGAGACATCGCCGTTAACGTTGGATTTCCATTATTACTCGATGGAATTGAGCTTAGTATTGAGCCCAATGAACGAGTAGGCTTAATTGGGCGGAATGGCGAAGGTAAATCCACTTTATTAAAAATTATCCAGGGTATTATTACGCCAGACCGCGGTACTGTGGAGTATAGTGCCGGATGCACCGTCGCTACCTTACCCCAAGAAGTACCTGCTGGCTTGCAGGGTAGTATTTACGATGTGGTGGCTTCTGGACTTAATGACCTAGGCCAATTATTAGCGCGTTATCACGCTATCACGGCGCAAACCGATAACCATATAAACCTTGACGAACTACATGAATTGCAACATACAATTGAAGCGCAGAATGGCTGGAGTTTACAGCAGCGGATCGATAGCACGCTATCACGTCTTAGTTTGGATGGGGATCTAAACTTTGCCGATTGCTCAGGAGGGTTAAAACGCCGGGTATTATTGGCACGTGCATTTGTGCAAAATCCCAGTTTGCTATTATTGGATGAACCCACCAATCATTTAGACATTGCCGCAATTGAGTGGTTGGAAAATGCCTTGTTACAACATAAAGGGGCATTATTATTTGTTACCCATGATCGGGCTTTCTTACAAAAAGTTGCCACGCGGATTATAGAGATTGATCGTGGAAAACTCACCAGTTGGCCTGGAAATTATCAATTATATTTAGAGCGCAAAGCTGCGGCACTGCAAGCTGAAGAAAAGTTGTGGAGTGAATTTGATAAAAAATTAGCCCAAGAAGAAGTATGGATCCGCCAAGGGATTAAAGCGCGCCGTACTCGCAATGAAGGTAGAGTGCGCGCTTTAGAACAAATGCGTTTTGAGCGTAAAGAGCGCCGTAATCGGCAAGGACAAGTGCAATTAAAAATTAATACGGGTGGGACGTCCGGTAAACAAGTATTAGTGGCCGAGCATGTGGATTATGCGTTTGCCAACAAGGTTATCCTAAAAGATTTTTCTATTACTCTAGGGCGTGGTGATAAGGTCGGAATTATTGGCCCGAATGGCTGCGGAAAAACCACCTTACTGCGTCTATTGTTAGGCGAATTGCAACCGCAACATGGAACCATTAAATATGGTACGCAATTGCAAATCAACTATTTTGATCAACAACGCGCACAACTAGATGAAACCAAGAACGCTATTGAGAATTTGGCGATTGGCTCTGACAGCGTGACAGTGAATGGCAAAACTCAACATGTGATGAGTTATTTGCAAGATTTCTTATTTTCACCGCAACGCGCGCGTATGGCAGTAAAACAATTGTCTGGCGGCGAGCGCAATCGATTGTTACTCGCACGTCTATTTTTACGGCCTTCTAATGTTTTAGTGATGGATGAACCTACTAATGATCTGGATATGGAGACATTAGACTTATTGGAAGAAATTTTAATGGACTATCCAGGTACCTTATTATTGATTAGCCATGATCGCGCGTTTCTAAATAATATCGTAACCAGCACTTTAGTGTTTGAAGGCGATGGTGTAGTTACAGAATACATTGGTGGCTACGATGATTGGCAAGCGCAGTGGCAAGCTAAGAAGGATAATGTAAAAACTTCTGCATCAGACACTACATCTGCTTCATCCGCAAAAAGTCCTGCACTGAATAAAAAACGCAATTATAAAGAACAGCGTGAATTAGAACAACTTCCTGGACAAATTGAAAAGCTAGAGCAAGAGCAACAAGAGTTACAGAATCTTACCAACGATCCCACTTTTTATAAAAAATCTGCAGATGAGATGCGGGATACTTTAGAACGTCTTAAAGCTATAACCGACGAACTAGAAATACTATATGCACGGTGGTCAGAATTAGAATAAAACTCGAGGCTTCAAGGGTTAAACGTTGATAACTTACCAGGCTTACAAAAAGGATGTCGTAAGCCTGGTAGATTCTTACTTAGGACAATTTTTTAAAATAAAGGGTTGTGCAGTAGCCAAAGCAAAGGTTTCTATTCCATTTGGTTCATCAATACTTATCTTAAGCATAAATTTTTCTGCATCTTTGGATGAAATGCCTAATTCTTTACTGCCATTTGATACTTGCTTTACATTGTCGATGGTACTGGGATCTTGCATTAGCTTTTTCCAGGAGCCATTCTGACTTTGATAATATACAGTGAGGTCAAGTTGAGTTAGCGGCAAGCCATACTGTTTTTCCCAAACTAATGTTGCTTTTTCAAACTCACCCAGGGTACCTACATAGCATTTTTCTCCGCTATCTTGTCTACTAATGTTATCAATATGGATATTGTTTTGTTGCTTATAAGTATTATCCGCATTTAATAAACCCCATCCATAAGTACGGTCATAATGTGTACCTTTAGTGGCATGATGATAGGGTGCGTTGGCATCATCACAATGGGTATTTTCTGGATCTTCATCTGGAGCTGCGGGAGATGGTTTATCACTACTAGTCCAGCTATCGGCACTATTAATAATCACCGCTTTAATTGCCATGGGATCTTTTACCTCACTCCCATGTAAAAGAGCGGCCACAGAACCTACCATAGGTGCAGCATAACTAGTACCTGTAGCATTGCGCCAAAACCCATAGGTGTCTGCATCCCCTTGAGTAGGTAAACCTAGACTTTCGCATTGCTTTTTACAGTCTGCATTATCTTCACAGCGAGACTTACAATATTGAGGATCTAATCCTGCACTATGGATATATCTTCCTGGCGCAGTAACATGTAATAAACGCCGGGGTTCCTGAGTATAAGGTGCATTCACGCTACTGCTCTCAAAGATTTTGAAACTATTACGATCTCCGCCACGCTGACATTGTTGCCAATCGAAAGGATTTAAATCGGCTACTGCAAGAATATTATAGGCATCCGCAGGAACTGTTAAGGTACAGTTTTCGGTGCTATATCCTTTATTACCGGCCGATTTGACGATAGTGGCATTGCTAGCGGTAATGGCTAAATCAAAGACTTGGGCAAGACCGGTATAACTTTTGCAGCCCTCTTCCGTTTCAACTAAATCTCCGTTGCCGTAGCTATAGTTGGCAACATCTAGCAGGGGATGTTGCCCAGCTAATAACCATACTAATCCTTCTAAAGGTCCACCATTGACGGATGAAGCTTCAGCCATTAAAAAACTGCGGATAGGTCCTGGAGCACGAAACTCTACACTAGGAATGGTTGGGTGTGATGCTATTCCAGGGTAATGTTCAAGTGTACTGGCAAAGATGCCTGCCAGAGATGTTCCATGCGCTGAAATTAAATCTTTCGCACATAAAGCTTGTTCAGGGTTGGTTTCATCCGCAGGCTGGCAATAAAAGCTCCTTGTCTTATTATTTAAGGCAGGATGATTAATATCTACCCCACCATCCCAGATTGCTACGGTTGTAGGTTGTAAAGGCGTGTTATCTGCCCACCAACCCATACCATAAGGATTACCATTGGTTCTAATATTAATGGCAGCGGGAGACACATCTAATTCAGGAGCAGAGGGAAACAGGCGGTCGATGTGATAAATAGCCGCTTGCTTCTCACGCAAAGCTTCTAAGTAAGGGCGTGCGGCATTAACATCTTCCACTGTTATCACATAGCTGAGTAGGATTGGGTAAGAAAATACTTTTTTTATTCCTGGCGTCATCAATAAGTCAGCGTGAACTTGTTTATGTGTTTTATTAAATATCCGTTCATGTACGGTTAAAAAAGATTGTTTATTTGCATTAAGCATCTTTTCTGCACTAGAAGAGTTAGTTTGTGATGCTCCCATTTTTTTCTGGTCTTCCGCCGATACCTTTAAAAGTACCAGAAAACTCCCAGGATGATGATCGGCTTTACTGAGCGTTTGGGGAAAGGATTCTTCTGCATAGGTTGGATATAAGCTGCCAAAGAAGAAATACCCTAAAACCGCTAGTAATAATAGAGTTCCTAAATTCAGCACCTTCCACAAAGAGCTTTTGCGCGCGGACATTATTGATAACATATTCAACTCCAAAAACGGTAGTTGTTTAACGTAGATTTTGTTAGATAAATTGTCAAATTTTTTAGGCTACTATTAAAGCCTTAAACGCCATGAATCACATTAGTAACCACACCCCAAATATAAGCATCAGTTTCAGGGTTAACGGCAATGGGCGCAAATTTATCATTTTCTGGCAGAAGCCACATTTTATTTTGTTGGATGCTTAATCTTTTTACAGTTAAATAGCCATCTAATGCAGCAATGACTACTTTGCCATCTACGGCTTCTAAGCTACGATCGACGACTAACAAATCGCCTTCATGAATGCCTGCATTTATCATTGAATCGCCTGTTGCACGCACTAAAAATGTGGCAGCAGGGCGTTTTATTAGATATTGATTGAGATCTAATTTTCCTTCCATAAAGTCATCGGCAGGGGAAGGAAAGCCTGCTTGTACTTTAGAACCATACAAAGGAAGCTGGTAGCCTTTGTGAGAGACATAGTCCACCACTTCGGCTACCATACTTAGGGGAATTCTCAGGGGCTTGGTCGCTTCCCCATGTGGTCCCCGCCCTTTGGGGCGTCCTGCCCCAACTCGTGCGCCGCCTCTAGTCATTTTGTTTTTCCTCCTTTTGCATCTGCAATAACTTTTAAAGTGTGTACGGCTTTATCTTTGCGCCGTACATAAAGAGTTTTTACGATGGTGGCCACTACTATATTTTGTTCATTGACCACGTCTACGCTTTTATCAAAGGTATAATTATTATGTTCATTCGCTTGTTGGCGAATATATTCAATTTCTTCTTCAGAAAAAATAAAAGTTGCTCTTAATGTTCCTAAACCAGGCTTTTTAAAATCGATGGAAGCGCCCTTATCCCATACAATATACTCATTGCCTAGGTTTTTTATGAGCATGAGCATATAAAAAGGATCGGCCATGACATAAATTCCACCGCCAAAATGCACGCCTACATAATTAACATTGTACCAATGCAACTTCATGGAAGTTTCTAGTTGCCGAAAATCTGGTGAACACTTTTCTAGTTTAATTCCCATGGCCCAAAAAGGAGGCCAAAGGCTGATAAGCATTCGCTGTAAAGAACTCGGTAACCATTTGCTTAAGCGCCGCAAATAATTAGCTGACATAAGTGAATCTCCTCTATACAGAATACTGTGCAATTTTCAAAAAATCAAGTTTTATTAAGCTCTAAAATTAGCACTCAGCCTTAGAAAGTGCTAAACTTATACAAGTGAACTTCGAGGATTCCATATGAGCACAGCACTATCACTTACATCTATGTCTCTACCTAGCCCACTAAGTAGTATAGACGCTTATGTACAGCGCGTTAACCAAATTCCAGTGTTAACCGTAGAAGAAGAGCAGCGTTTGGCGACAGAATGGTATTATGAAGAAAAAGTAGAAGCCGCTAGAGAATTGGTTCTTAGCCATTTACGTTTCGTGGTTCACGTGGCTAGGGGCTATGCAGGATACGGCTTAGCGCTCGCAGATTTGGTCCAAGAAGGCAACATTGGCCTCATGAAGGCCGTAAAGCGTTTTGATCCCACCGTGGGTGTGCGTTTGGTCACCTTTGCTGTGCATTGGATTAAAGCTGAGATTAATGATTTTGTGGTGCGTAATTGGCGTATCGTGCGGGTTGCTACCACTAAAGCCCAACGTAAATTATTTTTTAAATTACGTGGTACCAAAAAACGTCTAGGCTGGTTTACAGAAGATGAAATTAATCAAGTGGCCAGTGATTTGAAAGTCACTCCGAATGAAGTGCGTGAAATGGAAATGCGTTTGCAGGCGCGAGATCCTACATTTGACGGAGAACCCGAACAAGAAGCGTATGAAGAAGATTATCATGTTGCTCCAGCCGAATATTTGACGGATGCGGATAGTGATCCGGCTTGGCAATTAGAACAATGGCAAACTAAGCAGTTTCAACACCTGGCTTTTCGTGAGGCATGGGAAGGTTTAACTTTGCGCGAACAAGAAATTGTGCAGCGTCGTTGGTTAGCAGAGGATGACAACAAAGCCACATTACATGAATTAGCGGCCGAGCATACGGTGTCTGCGGAACGTATTCGTCAAATTGAACAGGGCGCATTGCGTAAGTTACAACGTGCATTACCGCATAGCGATTTGCTGAGCAATCCGGTTAATTAATTGTTGCGCAAGTAATGCTTTAGTCATTACCGGAAATTCTTCTGCTGGGCTATTTGGCAACAATAATGTGGCAGCATTCGTATCTTTATTAAATCCTGTAGCGGCACCCGTTTGATTGGCAATAAGCATATCTAATTTTTTTTCGTGTAATTTTTTCTTGGCATTTTCTAGCAGATTTTCAGTTTCCAAAGCAAATCCTACGGTAAACGGACGGATTTTTAAATTGGCCACTGCGTGTAAAATATCCGGCGTGCGCACCAGATCTAATTTAAATTTTTCATCAGATTTTTTTAATTTGTTGTTGGCGATTTCTTTGGGTTGGTAATCCGCAACCGCTGCGGCACTAATAAAAATGGAAGCGCTAGGTATACATTGCATAACAGCATTTAGCATATCTTCTGCACTCACTACATCGATGCGTTTTATAGATGCATTACAGGTCAGTGCAACTGGACCGGTGATAAGTGTAACATCAGCTCCGGCAGCCAGTGCTGCTTCAGCTAATGCAAATCCCATTTTTCCCGAACTATGATTGGTTAAATAACGCACGGGATCTAATGCTTCTTGCGTAGGCCCAGCCGTAATTAATATCCGCTGCCCAGCTAATGATTTAATTTGTTGTACCAAAATCGCTTGCAGAATATTAATCGGCTCTTCCATTCTACCTAGCCCCTCTTCCCCGCACGCATGATCACCCATAGCAGGCCCTAAAAATTTTATGCCACGCTGCTTGAGGGTTTGCACATTGCTTTGTGTAGCTGGATTGGCCCACATCTGTGGATTCATCGCAGGAGCGACAATGACAGGCGCTGAAGTGGCTAAACACAAAGTAGATAGCAAATCATCTGCCATTCCATGAGCTAAACGCGCAACAAAATCAGCACTGGCTGGAGCACAAATAATCGCATCTGCCCAACGCGCTAGAGCAATATGATCCATTCCTGCATCGGTTTCTGCCGCTGACCAATGACACAATACAGGTTTTCCAGATAGAGCTTGCAAGGTGAGTGGGGTGATAAATGCTTGCGCATGTTCAGTCATTACTATTTGCACCTCAGCACCTTGTTGCTTTAATAAACGTGTAAGCTCTGCTGCTTTATATGCAGCAATACTAGCGGTAATTCCGAGGATAATATTTTTCATGCCTTACTCTTTAATGATAGGAATGGACATCATTATAATCACTGTTGATCGAAAGCACAAAACGCTCACCAGCCTTAATAGTTAATCAGGTTACACAACATCTAGGTTTAATTAAGTGGGGGAACAGTTTGCCCTGTTAAGCAAAATGCATTAAAATAATGCTAATTAATTCTAAGTTTGTTCTTAAATTTTATGCAAGGGGATGAAAATGAAATGTTATGTCCACGCGGAAAAAGATGGAGCGGGTACTTGCTTATGTTGTAATAAAGCTTTATGTGCAAGCTGTATTGATAAATATCTTAAACCTAGCTGTGATGCCTGCGCTTTAAACTTCGCTAAAGCGGGTCAAAAAGAAATTTTTCGGAATATCATTCTTACGGTAGTCTTCGCTGTAGTGGGATTACTGATAGCCAATTCAAATCCCAATGCTTCTTTCTCTGGTTATCTGTCTCTGGCCTATGTAGCGATGAGCATTCCCTGGGGATGGAGCGCACTATCCAAAATCACCCCAAATGTATTTTTATTTATGCCCTTCGCAGGATGGGCGGCATATTTTGTGATTAAGAGTGGATTGTCAATATTGGTAGGGACGGTAGCGTTTCCCTGGAAAATAGTTTCCACAATTATTGATTGGCGAAATAACAAATCATTACATCGAGCGGCAAGTTATAGTGAATAGGATAATATATGTTAAAGAAGCGAAAATTAGGCCAACAAGGTCTTGAAGTCTCGGCGTTAGGTCTGGGCTGCATGGGAATGAGCCAAGCATATGGTACCCCAAACGATGCAGAATCGATTGCTACCATTCATCGTGCCATTGAACTAGGTATGACATTTTTTGATACGGCTGAGATGTATGGCCCTTATACTAATGAGGCATTACTCGGTCAGGCATTAAAAGGACATCGTGATAAAGTCATTATTGCTACCAAATTTGGCTTTGACATCCAGAATAATCAAGTCGTTGGTATTAATAGTCAACCTAATCATATCAAATTAGCCGTAGAAGGTTCATTACAACGGTTGGGTGTGAGTCATATCGATCTGCTTTATCAACATCGAGTTGATCCTAATATTCCAATTGAAGATGTCATCGGAGTTATGTCAGATCTGGTGCAAGCAGGAAAAGTTCGTTTTCTTGGTCTATCTGAAGTGGGGAATGAAACTCTT
Source organism: Gammaproteobacteria bacterium (assembly GCA_044445645.1). Taxonomy (GTDB): domain Bacteria; phylum Pseudomonadota; class Gammaproteobacteria; order JBIOEC01; family JBIOEC01; genus JBIOEC01. The sequence goes on from JBIOEC010000029.1 coordinate 8,537, forward strand.
CGTCGCGCGCATAAGGTCCATCCTATCTCGGCTTTGCAAAGTGAGTATTCATTGTGGGAACGAAATTTGGAGTCAGATATTATCCCTCTACTACGCGAGCTGGGTATTGGTTTAGTCGCCTATGCCCCGCTGGGAAGAGGTTTTTTAACAGAAACGGTAAAACGTGCGGAGGAATATCCTGAAAATGATTACCGCCGCAGAGACCCGCGGTTTCAAGGTGAAAATTACACTCATAATATGGCAGCAGCAAATAAGGTACATGAGCTTGCCAAACAAAAAAAA
>JBIOEC010000030.1:0-8706 GCA_044445645.1 Gammaproteobacteria bacterium
TACCCGCACCGCCCCCACCACCACCTTCTTCTGGCGTAGTCTCAGGGCCTCTAACGTAAGTTTGGCTAACACCTGTGCCCCACTGGCTCAATAAGCCTTTTGCTTGATTCTGCATTAGCCCCTCAAAGGCTTCTTGGTAAACTTCTTGTTGCTGCAGCTCTTCTTCACGAATACGCTTTGCTTCTAGCATTTTTTCCCGCTGCAATTGCTCTTGATAAATTTTTTGATAGTCCGCAAGCGCCTGTTCATTAGTTTTTGGCTGCTGCTTTTCGGGTTGCCCACCAATACTTGCAATACCAGGTTCAGGGAAACTAAGCTCATTTACAAATTGATCGCCGGTTACGGTTGCAACTGCGCTTTCCCCCTTAGAAATGGCTTCTTGTGCATGTTGCACATTGGCTTGCCGCTGGAGCTCATTATAAGCTTGATCGTTCGCCTTGTTAAAACCAGGCATTGACTGAATTTCAGGCGCACGTAGCGTACTGGTTTTAGCGCCTCCCCCAGCACTTATCAAGGCATGTTCACTGCTACGAAATATAAAGAAACTGGCAATTATTAATATAACCACAACCACCACAACAATTAATATCGTTCGACCTTTAACCTCACCGAACTGACTTTTTATGGCGATTAATGGATTTTTCATACTATAAACCTTCTACTCTTAGAGTGACTGTTTGCCCTTGATCAGAAGCTAAAATCATGGGTGTAACATTTAACTCATATACTTTCATACCATCTGGACTGGTCATGGTACTACTCCACCCGGGTGACAATACCGTAAGACGGGTGCGCAGATACATCATATTGTTGTATAACCATGCTTGCGCCTCACCGCCAGTTACACTCAATGTTTCACTTCCTGAAGGTGGTACCCCTTCTAATAAATTTAGCAACAGTGGATTGCCAGCACCTGGAACAGCATTACCAATCAACGGTGCTTGTGCATTAGGTCCACGACCTTGTAAGCGCAAATCCATTCGATAGTCCACAATCTTTTGATCATTGACGATAGTTAACATCACCGGCATGCTTAAACCTGCTAATTGCACCGCAAGGTTACCCGACTGATAAACACCTACACCTTGCATCATCAAAACGTTACTTTTTTGATCCCATTGCACATTGAATGCTGAAGGGTTACCAATGCTATAACCGACGATTGGCCAAGGTGCGCCTGTTTCATCTACAAATACAATGGAAGATACATATCCCGTTGCCAAGCGAATCACCGGTGGTACAGTTCCTGGCGATAAACTGACAGTCTGTGAAGACACAGTAGGCGTAGGGGGTTGCAAATTGGTAGCTGTAGCGCGCTGTGTATCTTGCATTACCTCTTTCAATTTAAGAATTTGTTCTGGGGTTAAAGGAAATTGTTTTTTTAATACATTTTGAAATGCTGGATCATTTATCGTCCCAAAGGTTCTTGGAGTTGCTTCAGGTTGCATCATTTCTAATTGCTGTAACAAAACCTCTGGGGGCAGGTTTCCACCATAAGGCAGAGCTTGGTTTTGATTTTGATTCTGGTTTTGCGCCTGATTATTATAACCATTAGGATTATTAGCATCCGCGGCAGGAGGTAAATTAAGCGGTGGGGTATTTTGATTTGTATTGTTGTTAAGTTGCGCATAGGGGGTCAATGCATTAGTTTGATCCGTAGTGCCCTGTGGAACAGAGGGTTGCGCCAATGGCGTGAGCGTAGCAGCTTCATTCGCTGCCATTACATTGACTGAGAATAATAAGCCTAAATACAAGGCGCGGTTAAGGTGCAACAAGGTTTCTATTCCTATTTTAACGATTGCGATAAGTTAATTTACGGTCTTCGGTAACAAATGAAGAAATCGCTATTCCCTCACTACTGTCTAAAGTTGATACCCGTACAACTAATAACGTTACTAAAACCGGTTGTTCAATTTTATCGCTCGCACTTACATATTGAATTAGCATTGGAATTTGCAAACGCCAGCCATAACGAATACCACCAATCATCCCCTCCTTAACAATAATGGGTACATCGGTGATAACCGGTTTTACGACCAAGCGCTTTTGAATAACCGCTTGCAAATTGCCTGAATCATCTAAGGCTTTAACGAAATTATCAAACCCTTCCGGTGTAAAATATTTGCGCGCATTTTGTAGGTTACTACGATAATCTAAAAAGTTGAACGAATAGGCAGCTATAGCGGCTTGCGATGCCCAACTTAACAATTGTTCTTGACTGACATGGGGTTGGTTAAGCGGGATTAATTCTTTTAATGTCCCATCTTGGTTGGTCGCGAAATATGTGGGGGTAGGACGAGATATGATTTGATAGTAAATAATACTGACCAAAACCGCGTTCAGTAAAAAAGAAATTAGCAAAATAAATAATACGCGACGATAACCGTCACGGTAAAATTGATTACGAAATCGTACTGCTTCTACGCCGCCCTGCTCCATGCTTACAACCTTATTAGTCAGAAGACCAATTTTAATCCTTTAAAAATCACCTCTATCCAGAAAAAAACTATAGCACATCATGGTAATTTCGCACGCCCGTCTAGTTATGCCGTAACCACCAAGGATACGATTCCTTCCTAGGTCCACCTAAAGCGGATCGAATCCAACGAAAAAACACTGGAACCGTAAAGCCATAATACTCTAAAGCCACAAAAAATATAACCGCACCTACGGTCAGATATAATGTCCACCAGGTAGGATTAAAAATTAAGGCTAATAAGGGGAAAGTTGCACGGTAATCGATAATAAAAAATCTAGGATTACGCGCAGAATCGCGCCAATGGGCACCGGATGGAAGTTGAATATCGATCATGGTGACGCACCTGTTTTTTATATTTGTTTATTAAGTATAAACCATGAAGCTTAAAGCTTACATTTTGGAGCGGCATTGAAATCCATTCCAGGATCAGTTAATTGCTGTTTAATGCTATTATCCGGCGAAGTATTTTGCAATCCTTGAGCCTTATTGCTCAGATCTTGAGCTAAAGCTTTTAATTCAAATGGATCCTTGCAGTTATAAATGTCTGACAAGTGAGCTGCAGTCTTTGCGGATATATTGTTTACATCTATCCCCAATTTATCAAATATTTTACGTGCTCCATCAGGCAGCTGTTGTTGCTTATTATTAGTTGTGGCTAAATCTAGTCCATCTATTAGACCACTGGGTTTTGCCACAAAAGATTTATGGAAAAGATTTGTGGTTGTTTTTACGGCTGCTGTTACTTCTTTTGTCATAATTTGTCTTCTTATTGGTAACTACCTAATACCTCATCTGCAACCACGCCCTTATTTAACAAGGCCTTAGCTGCATCCGCTACGGATTCACCCGCACTTCCGGCTTTTAATAAAATTCCAATCATTTCATGTAAGCTTAGGTTTTCTTCCTCTTCCTCTACATGTTTTTGCCATTCTACCACAAAATCACGTAGTAAGTAAATGTCCTCACTATCAATAGCTCCTTTCTGAAAACTCTCTAAGATAGCTCTGGTGGTCTCTAGGGCAAAGGCTGATGTTGCTGTAGGAGAAAAGAGATCCAAGATTTGCTGCGCAACCCTTTGACGGAAAAGGGGATTTTGTGAAGCAGCTGTCATCGACTCGCCATACTCGCTTAATAATTCATTAATCTCATTATAGAGAGCTGGCTTTTTGTTCGATTTTTGTTCCATAAACTTGACCTATCAGCAAACTTAATAATATCATCATCTTTCATTGACATTACCGTAGTTTATGAAAAAAGGGAAGAGATTTTATGAGATTTTTAATCAAAATCACTGCGTAGAAGACGTTTACGCACAGTTTCATTAAATAATAGCCATTCACGCAACGGCACGCGTTTACCATCGGTGCTAGGCAACAGGGTTTGCCAAATTACCACGCGCAACAGCACGATTAAATCCATTGCCCGACTATGACGTTCCTCAGCTGGGAAAGCGGAAATCATGCGCCGAATGGTATCGGCTACCCCATTACTATGCACCGTGGTATAGACTGTATGCCCAGTCAGTGCAGCATCAATCACCGCAGAAATTGTTTCCCGATCCCGTGCCTCACCTACTAGAATATAAGTAGGTTTTCGACGTAAAGCATTACGCACGGCAGCTGGAAAATTAGGTAAATTGGCTGGAATCTCGTGCTGGGCGATCGATGCGTGCGGTTGCACCACATTGTCATACACAAATTCAATCGGTGCCTCATAACTTAACACCTTACCGTGACTGGTTTCTAAAATCTCTCGCATGACTGCCGCTAGTAAGGTACTTTTACCTGAACCCGTCGCACCCGAAACCACCACAATTCCTTGTGGAGGAATTAACGCACGTACCAAACGCGGGTCTAAATTCATGTCTTTTAAATAGGGGGGATCAATAGGAATGGTACGCATGGTAATTTGAATACCATCATGCCCCGCCACATGACAACCAGTAGCATTGACCCTGAAACGAAACCGCTGGCCTCGATAAGGTTTAATTTCATAATGCGTATCTACATCGCGTCCGCTCAAAATCTGCGCGGTACCATTTGCACCATAAATATGGTTCAATAACTCGCTCACTTCAGAATTACTCAGTTGATGCTCGGTGATGCGATGTAAGCGTCCATGAATATCAGCGATAACCCTGTCACCAGTTTGCAAAGTAATATCAGACGCCTCATGTTGCACGCAAAATAGTAATAAGGTATCCAAATCTGTGGGCAAAAAACGACTGGGCTCTTGCGGATACTGCAAAGCAGAGGGCGCAGATACTAAAGAAGGTGAGGTAATATCTGGTTTTTCGGGGAATGAATCATTCATCGGTTATCACAGGTTCCCATTGCTCACTATTTGCTTTAAGCGAAGGCAGCGCTTTAATTGTCAACACGCGATCATTAATCGCTAACTGCTCACCGCCGCCAGTTATACCTAATTCTTTCTCTGATACTAAAGGTGCTGAAACCATATTTTGTGCTAGCAATTTACGATAGCGAATCATGCCTGTGTAATCTCGTTTCAAGCGTGCTAAATTCTCTGCGTAGATAGCATCTGCTTGCTCGATACCTTCCTGCCAGCCGATGCGGGTGTATTCATGCCATAATGCAATTTCGTCTTCATCATCTTCTTTAGGCAAGAGAGATTTATCAGGTGCTTCAGGTTGTTTCACTGGAATAATTAAATAATCTTGCCAAACTGGAATCGTGGTAACAAATCGAGCTTGCTTTACAATTCGATAATTGCGATCGGCTATGCGAATGCTATAGGGACTATCCAAATTCAGGGCATCTCGCCCTTCTACCAATACCGGCGGTTGCACATTATTTTCCAACATAAGTCCTTGGAAATTAAAGACGCGAGTTAGCTGTTCGGATTCTGCTGCTAGATCGGCATTAAGTTGCTCAGTACGTGCCGCTAAACCACCTCTAGCCCCTACACTTAAAGCAGATTCTTTCAGCATATCGTAACGAATTTGTGTTTCTTTTTTTTCGCTGGAAATACTATCTTGGGTTAGGTTTTCAATATTCTCAAGATCGTCCAATGGGCCTAATTCAGGAATCTGAGTGACTTGACAGCCTATCAGGGTTAAGCTGGCTATAAATATTAAGGGTAATTTGTTCATAAGTTATTCAAAACCATACAGCATCATTTGTGATAATGAATTTCAATTAATTTTGATTGCGGATAAATAATCAAATCAGCATGTTGCTGAATTTGCAGAGTCACATCGCGCAATAATTCGCCAACGGGTGTATTCCGTTTACTTAAATTTACTATAACAATATTCGGTGGCGCTTTACCAATAACCCGCACATGATAATTCACAGCCTGGGCTAATTCCTGGACTAAGGGTTCAGCAGGACCTGTCCAATCTACACTGGCTAATTGAGTCAAATTATAATCCAGTTGATCTTGAGTTTGTGGCTCTATCCTAACTACAGCCCGCTCTGCACTTATGGCCGCTAAATCGTCTAAAGAATCACTGACCGCGATGGCAGCTTCGCCTAATTCAATATGATTGAGATCTGGCAAATCATCTGCGGGATCTTCACGAGGAATTTGACAGCCTGCAACAACGAGGCAAGAAATGATCATTAAAATACGAATACGCATGATTCCCATCCATTAGGTTTCTGTTTCCGTATCTATTCACTAAATTCAGAAATTTGTAGGACATTGCTACAGGGTGAATAGTTACTATTTTCCTTTTTACGCTGCTAGTAATATTAGACTAGAAATTCCTGTATGTATAGTATGCTTCCGCCATTCCCGCGGCTAGTTGCAGAGGGGTAGCACATCTCAAAAAGTCCTTACTCCATATTGACAAGATCCTCGCCAGAAGTTAGTATCCCAAACTATATACGATTAAGGCATTAAATAATGGCTCCATCACCTAGTGATACTTATATTTTAGAACCCACATCCATCCAGTCGCCCTCCCTTTCTGAACCGGCAGTTTCCCCTAGCAGGGAAGAAAGCATTAAAGATGAGGACAGCCAAAACCTAACTGACTTACAAAATGCCTCTTTACAACCCAGTGCTTCTAATTCTCTTGGAATCCACTTCTCTACTAAACGCAAAGCCGAGGAAGATCGTAAAAAATTTAAAGTACCCAGGACAGCTCCGCAAGAAAGCTCCATAAGATATTATCTCAGAGAAATAACCCATAAATATCAGACAAATGATTTTGTTGGCATTAAAGAGGCGGCTGACATAATCATTTCCTTAGACCCGACTAGTTATCATGGCCACAAATATAGTGCAGATGCTCACTATCACTTAAATGAATTTGCAGAAGCCGCAGTCACTGCTGATATGGCTATTAGATTCGCCCCTCCAACTTATGAAGAAAAAATTGTAATTTATGAGATTCTAGCAAAATCTAAATTAGCCTGTGGTGATTTTGTGGGTACTATTAAAGCTACAGAGCAAATTATAGAATTAGCTCCAAATTATTACTTTGCCTATCAAGCCCAAGCGGATGCAAAAAGATTACTAGGGGATTATCTAGGAGCTGTAGAGAGTGCAGAAAATTCAATCAAACTAAATCCTAATGAGTCTCAAACGCTTACAGCACATGTAATCTGCATTCAATCATATGTAGAATTAAAAAACTATCCTCAAGTTATAAGGCATCTACAAAAAATTCTTGCACTTGATCCGGATAATAATGATGCAAAGATAATTCAAGCGCACACCCTATCCTACTTAGAAAATCGAGCAAATGATTCTTTGCATAATGAAGATTATTCTGATGCAATAGCTAACTTTGATCTACTGCTTGAATTAGATCCAAACAATGCGTCTTACTTTTGTAATAGAGAGGATGCTAGGCGTGGCATCGCCGCTCTCGGGTCATTTTCTATAACAGTCAGTCCACGATCGGTTAATTTTGGCGCTCTAAAAGAAATGCGAGTAATGTCATTTAGATTGCCCCCAACTATAGTGCTAAACAAAGAAATACGACGTTCCGCACGCAATCTTATGTTGCCTAGAGAATGGTCTGAAATTACATTATTACAACAAAACTCGACGCTGGCGCAAACCAATTTCAATACTATTAATGACTTATTTATAGAACTGCAAAAATGGGCTACAACAGCGAATACAGAAATTGATCCTGCAATTACCGATCCAGTTAAAAAACAACAGCTATATGAAGCTAGAGTCTATGCAGGTTTTGTTCTCAAACAAATGTTAAAAGCCAGTTTCGAGCTTACTGGTATAGGTGAGGCGACCATAGTTACCCTCATTTATTGTATGGGTAATAAAAAACAACAAGACGAGTTACTTGATTTAATAGAAAAACTTCTTGGCAATCAGCAAGATGTGGCACTCACTATCCCTATCACAGAAAAGTTTTATGGTCGCACTTTCCCGATGATGATGGCTAGTGATCCCAGGGTAATTCCAAAATTACTCCAGTGGCTGGAAATCGGACCACTCAATGATCGTTCATTGTCACATAGCCTGGTGTTTACTAAAGATAATCAAGGCTTGACCTTTTCGGCATGGGTGGCTAAAAACAGTGCTTATAATGAAGATATTTGCAGACTGTTAGCCTGGTTATATAAAACCACATTTGCTTTACCTCAAACTCCCAATGCACTGTTACTAAGAGCACTTACCGATCCGATAGATAATCCAGATACACCTATATTTGATTCCTTTGGCACACTTACTTTGTTATTGATTTATCATAGTCAGAGATTGCTATCTCGAAAACCGAACGCCCCTATGTTGGTCAGCCGCGGTGAAAATATTATTGCATGCTTACTGGTATCGTTTACCACTTCATCCTCAAAACTTTTCTTCACCCAACACAATGCTGAAAATTTATTTAGATTATTAACGATTAAAGATCGCAACCATATGACCTTTCCTATGTATGTGGTCAATAATTGTCATCCAATAGATTTACCACTATTCGTTGCATTCTTAACAGATATAGCTATTAAAGCCCAACTTGCATTAAGACCAGAAAAAGTAATGGAATTATTACTCAGCGTATTACCAAACTCTGATAAAATTTTGCTAAAGGTGTTATTTGAAAAAATTAATACTGAAGGCCTTAATGTCTTAACTCCTACACTTTTGGTTTGGGTTTACGAAGTATTGCCCACCGCATTAGCAACTTCTCTGATTAAAACATTAATCGAAAATCCTGAACATCTATTTCGTATATTGACAGTTAAAGATCTTCGCTATGCGACATTTCCTATGTATATGATCAATAA
>JBIOEC010000031.1:0-8549 GCA_044445645.1 Gammaproteobacteria bacterium
AGTAAGATATGTTAAATGTATTGCTTTATTTGTTTGAACATCAGCTTATCAATGATGAAACCTTTACTGATGATTTAGTGGAAACCCAGCAGCAACTGATAGCAGAAGGCTTTCCGCCCCAGAGCATTCAACAAGCTCTACGGTGGTTAAAAGAATTACAGTATCAGCACAGAGAAGCTGTGCTGATTAACAACTTTGCCGCAGATAGTATTCGCGTATGGTTACCTGAAGAACAACATAAGTTAAGTGCCGATGGTATGGCATTTCTTCTAAAGTTGGAAAGCCAGGGAGTCATTACTCCAGAATTACGCGAGGTGATAATTGATAGAGCCATGGCACTCGCTGCACCCATGGTAGATGTCTATCAGCTAAAATGGATTGTATTGATCGTAATGTACCATTATCAGCAGGAAGACTTTTCAGTACCATGGTTAGAACATGTGTTATTGAATGAATCATTACATATGCATTAATTGATGAAGGAAAATCCACCATCGAAAATGTGATGGCCGTGCTTTTATGCTTTTGGGCGCTGAACGGCTATCAATTGTTTTAATTATAGAGAAAGCAACATGGCCGCCAAAACTACGAACACAGATAAACCCACTAAAACTACCAAGAAGACTACAACAAAAGTCACTACAAAAAGTGCTGCAAAAAAAGAAACGTCTACAACAAAAAGTGCAACCAAAAAAACCACAGCTGCAACTAAAAGTACCACCAAAAAAGAACCCGTTGCTGATAAAACTAGCAAGCCGAGTAAAAAAGTACAAAGTTTATTAATTGTAGAGTCGCCAGCGAAATCTAAAACACTCACCAAATATTTAGGTCCTGGTTTTAAGGTTTTAGCATCCTATGGACATGTGCGTGACTTAGTACCCAAAGAAGGTGCCGTTGATACAGAACATCAGTTTAAGATGCGTTATGAACCTATCGAAAGAAATATTAAGCACGTGGAAAATATAATTGCCTCTCTTAAAGGTGCGGAAAGATTATATTTAGCAACTGACCCTGATCGCGAAGGAGAAGCCATTGCTTGGCATTTGTATGAAATATTAAAAGAACGGAATGCGCTTAAAGATAAAGAAGTGTTCCGCGTGGTGTTTAATGAAATTACTAAAACAGCGGTTAACTACGCCATTGAACATCCACGACAATTGGCGATGCCGCTGATTAATGCACAACAAGCACGCCGAGCTCTCGACTATTTAGTAGGGTTTAATCTTTCTCCCTTACTGTGGAAAAAAATTCGGCGTGGCCTTTCCGCAGGACGGGTACAAAGTCCCGCTTTGCGCTTAATTGTAGAACGTGAGTTGGAAATTGAAGCATTCAATAGTCAAGAATATTGGACGATTGCGGCTCTCGCCACACATAAAAAATTGCCATTCTCGGCTAAGCTGACAGAATATCAAGGGGATAAAATTACGCAATTCAGTGTAACCAACACTGAACAAGCAACGGAAATGCGAGAGTTGTTATTAAAAACGGCAAATGGACAATTGCTAGTAAAGAAAGTTGAGCGTAAACAACGCAAACGTAATCCCGCCGCACCTTTTATTACCTCAACGTTGCAACAAGAAGCTGCGCGTAAATTAGGTTTTACTGCACAACGCACCATGCGTACGGCACAACAATTGTATGAAGGTATTGATATTGGCGAAGGCGCTATAGGTTTAATCACTTATATGCGTACCGACTCAGTGAATTTGGCGCAAGAAGCATTAACCGAAATCCGTGCAACGATTGAAGAAAAATATGGTAAAGCCGCTTTGCCAGCAGAACCACGCATGTATCGTACTAAAGCAAAAAACGCGCAAGAAGCTCATGAGGCTATTCGTCCTACTTCAGCGGCGATTGCACCAGAAAGTATCAAAGATAAATTATCTGATGAACAATATAAACTTTATAGTTTAATTTATAAGCGCACTTTAGCCAGTCAAATGATCTCAGCGACGATTGATACTGTGGCAATTGATTTTTCTAGCGGCGAAAAAAATTCTTGGCGCGCTAATGGATCTACCATTGTTGATCCAGGATTTCTATCCGTTTATGAAGAAGGCGTGGATGATCAAAAGAAAGATGATGATAATAGTGAATCGCCGCTTCCGCCCTTTAATGAGGGAGATGTCGTTAAATTGGAGGATGTTGAAACAAAGCAACATTTTACCGAGCCGCCTCCGCGTTATTCAGAAGCTTCTCTAGTGAAAGCATTAGAAGAGTTTGGCATTGGTCGTCCTTCTACTTATGCTTCTATTATTTCCACTTTGCAGCAGCGAGAATATGTTGAGTTGGAAAGTAAGCGTTTTTACCCTACCGATGTGGGACGCATTGTTAATAAGTTCTTGACCGAATATTTTACCAATTATGTAGATTATGATTTCACTGCAAAAATGGAAGATGAGCTGGATGCCATTTCTCGGCATGAAAAAGAGTGGGTTCCTGTACTTGAAGAATTTTGGCTACCGTTTCACACGCAAGTACAGACGATCAATGACACAGTAAAGCGCAGTGATGTTACTCAAGAACAAATAGATGAGAAATGTCCCAAATGCGGAAGTCCTTTAAGTATTCGTTTAGGCCGCAGAGGACGTTTCATCGGTTGTACCACGTACCCTGAATGTGATTATACTCGTAGCTTAAATGAGGATGCAGAGGAAGCTGCGCAACCATCAGTCGTGGAAGGACGTACTTGTCCTGATTGTGGTTCACCGTTAATTGTTCGTACAGGGCGTTTCGGTAAGTTTATTGGTTGTAGCAATTATCCAAAATGTAAACATATTGAACCCATGCAACAACCGAAAAGTACTTCAGTGCTGTGCCCAAATTGTCATCAAGGCAATATGCTGCAGCGGCGCTCACGTCGGGGTAAGATTTTTTATTCTTGTTCACGGTATCCCGATTGTGATTATGCAATCTGGAATGAGCCAGTGGCTAAAGTGTGTCCTGAGTGTAAATGGCCGATCATGACGATTAAAGTCACTAAGCGACATGGCCAGCAATTAGTATGTCCACAAAAAAATTGTGGTCATACTGAACCGTATACTCCTCCAGAAGAACAGGAGTAGGGGCAACCGGCCCAGTAATTCCCGGCGAAAAGCTGCCGCGAATTACTTCCTGGTTTTTATGCTGCGCGCGGCAAAGCCGCACTCCGCAGTTAAGGGGGAGAGCTGCGCTTCTCCCCCTTAACTATCCCCCATTGCTTTGTATTTCATCCTGTTTTTGGAATTTATCCAATTTTTCGCCGGAAGTTGCTGAACTGGCCAAAGTCGCTCCTGAACAATCCTTTATTTAGCTTTACCTGGCCAACGATTTTCAATTAATGCTAAGGCGCAGATCATTAAAGCTAAAACCACAAATAATTTCAATGAGAGAACTTCTGCAGCAAATAACATGCCAATTATCACGGCAATAATCGGAACTAAATAATTGGTCAGTGCCGCAAATGTGGGCCCCGCAGTTTGGATTAACTTTACAAAAAGTACATATACGAAGCCACTACAAAATACTCCCAGAAATAATAAAGAACAATTGACACCAATAGAGTCAATAGAAAAATAGATATGGGGTAACTCTCCTAAAAATATCACAAGTAACAGTAATAAAAAGCCTGCAATTAATAAAATATTTCTAGCTGCAGTAATAGGTGCGAGTGGAGGTAATTTGCTAATTAATATTAAACTAAAGGCAAAACTAATTGCGGCTAGTAAAATGGCGAACTCACCGCTGCGATCAGCTAATAGACTATTTAGATTTAAGTCTTGCCAAAAAAGTATTAAAAGCGCAATGAATCCTAAAACCAGACCTAACAGTTGCGTTTTGTTAATGGATTTTTTATTGATAACAGCATCAAAAATAAGGGTAAAGACAGGAATGGTACCCATTAAAATAGCTGCAGTGCCAGTGGTTACTGTTTGTAAACCATAAGCAATTAGCATAAATGGCAATACGGCTTCGAATAAACTAATGAAAGCTAGTTTGATCCACGTGCTTTTATCGCAGTGAGATGCTTCTTTTAAATACCACATAATGATAGATAAAGCGGCAGCACCAATAAACGTTCTTAATACGGCAATCTGTGGAGGAGTATATTCGGCTAATACAGAAACTGTAAAAATAAATTGACTACCCCAAATCAGAGAAATTAATCCTAGGAGAGTATATTGTTGCGCTTTAGAGAGCATGGCCTGATTCCTTGGTAAATTACTTGAAGAGAATTATAGCAGGTAACAGCGATTCCCAGCGAAGTTTCGCCGGGAATCGCTTCCTTGTTTTTACGCGGCACACGGCAAAGCCGTGCTCCGCGGTTAAGGGGGAGAGCTGCGCTTTTGCTGGGCGCATCCTTGCGCCCAGCCCTTCGGGCTTGCGCTAAAATTCGCTCCCGGCGAATTTTTTCCCCTTAACAATTTCCCCATCGCTTTGAATTTCATCATATTTTTAATATCTACTCAAATTTTCAGCGGAATTGTTGTAGCAGGTAATATTCTTTATGCTCTTGCGTATTTGACATTTTAATTGGCTGACACTATACATAAGTATCATATCTCAAAGGCCCTATTTAAGTTAAGGATTTCGCTATGGAAAAAAGACATATACTCAACTTGGTTTTGATAACCACTTTGTCCGTCATTAGTACTTTTGCAGTGGCACGAGGAGGAGGCGGTGGCGGCGGTGGTGGATTCCATGGCGGCGGCGGTGCCGCATTTGGTGGTGGAGGTGGTCATTTTGCTTCACAAGGCAGCCATTATACACCTACAGGCCAATACCATGCGCCTTCTTACTATCATCAGACATCAGTTCATCCGGGAAGTACTTCTATCGTGCATCCAGCAGCTAATCCCGGAGGTAATCCTGGAGCCAATCCTAGTGGGCACCCTGGAGGTAATCCCGGGGGCAACCCTAGTGGACATCCCGGAGGTAATCCCGGGGGCAACCCTAGCGGACATCCCGGAGGCAATCAAAATGGGCATGGTAATGCTGCACATTGGGACCCAAACCATTATCACAATAGCAATTTTAATCAGCACTACGCTGGTCACCCATACGATTATCATGGCCACTGGAATAATGGCCCTAATGGTCACCGTTGGTATAATGGATATTGGTATAACTATTGGGGGGGCGAACCCTGGGTATGGTGGGGAGGGTATTACGGTTTTTGGATGACATTAGCTGGGGCAGACGTTTTTGTATATGAAGATCAACCTGGAGTCTGTCGTTATTGGAATGGAGCGCAATGGCTTCCTTGGTCGCAACCGCCATTTGCTTGTCCGTACTAACCTACTTGTCTTAGAGTTTGTCCGCGGCTTCTTGGTAGAATCTCAGATTTTGCCTGGAATCCGCGGAGCAACTATGTGAATAGTTAGAGCTCAATGATAAGAACCTTGAATTTTTTCCCAGTAATTGGTATCTTTTAAATCTGTCTCAAAGATTTATAAAAATAATTCATGAACTATACAGCCCCAAGTTGGTCGGAAATCTTTAAATATAATCAATTGCACACCTTTGATGATTTTTGGCAACTAAAATTACCTACTATTGATGCAGGCAACTATGGGCGTGGAGGTCAGAGCTTAGTAAGTCGCCACCTGCTAAACACTCCCGATGGCAAAGAAGAGACGGTCTATATCAAACGTCAGCAAAATTATAATTGTCCCAGCTGGCGTCATCCTTTCATAGGCATCCCAACCTTTGAGCGAGAATTTATAAATTGGCAACGGTTTCAACAGCTAGGTTTGGGAACCTATGAGTTGGTTTATTTTGCTAAGCGTAGAGAAGGCAAACATCAACAAGCCATACTTATTAGCCGCGAACTGCAGGCCATTGATTTAGTCACATATTTAGGGGATGCTAGCCAAGATAAATTTCCCGTTACTTTATTTAATCGCCTAGAGGTGACTCACAGTATTGCCAACACAATTCGCAAAATGCATGATTCAGGTTTATTGCACGGGCATCTTTCGCCTAAGCATGTTTTTATTAATGGCCTTCCTGGTAATATTCAAAGCTACATCATTGATATGGAGCTGATGCGTAAAATGCCATGGAAACAAAAACGGACGATCAATGATTTGGTTCGTTTTGTTAAACGAATGCCAACAACCTCTCTTGTAGATCGCATGCGATTTTTTAAACATTATCTGGGTGTGCGAAAACTAACAGTTGAAAACAAACGATTATGGCGCATCATGGCTAAACGCGCAGCTTAAAGCACAATTTTTGTTTATTAAGACCTTTATTTATGGCTATATACAAATACGCTCTTTTTGGAGAACATATTTCGCAAAGTCGTTCACCCGAAATTCATCAACATTTTGCTCAACAATTTAATATTGATTTGGCCTACACTAAAATCACAGTTACAGCGGAAAGTTTTGTTTCAGCATGGCATGAGTTTGTGGCTGCGGGTGGACAAGGTGCCAATATTACGATGCCATGCAAACGGTTGGCTTATGAAATTTGTACCGCGCATAGCGAAATTGCTAAGTTAACACGCAGTGTTAATACGATTCAGGTGCAGAGTGCAACCCAATGGTATGGGGATAGTACAGATGGAGTGGGTTTAATCCGTGATATTGTTGATTACTATGGTCATTCTTTAACTGGCCGTCGGATTTTACTGTTAGGTGCGGGTGGCGCCGCTGCAGGGATAGTGCCCGCGCTGTTGCATGAACAACCCAGTGAAGTGGTAATTGCTAATCGAACTTTAGCCAATGCCCAGCAGTTAGCATTGTCATTCATTCAAGCCAGCGATTTTGCTAATATTCCCTCAATCGCTTTTGATTATATTATCAATGCTGCCGCAGATTTACCGCTGGATCAATTAAACGTCAAGTTAAATTCAAATGCGGTGGCTTATGATTTGCGTTATACGCCCAATGCGCAAATTTTTTTACAGTGGGCAAAAGATCGTGGTGCACGTTTTGTACATGATGGTTATGGCATGCTACTAGAGCAAGCCGCGGCGTCATTTAAAATATGGTTTGGCGTGCAACCCTCTACGGAAATATTGCGCGCTAGGTGATAAGTCTTTTGGGTATAGTTGTTGCTTCTAAATATTTATTTTTCAAACGCACATAATGTTCTGCAGAATATTGAAAATAGTTCATTTCAGTTTCAGTAAGCGCACGTATTTTTTTTGCCGGATTGCCTAACCATAAATAGCCACCTTCCAAATCTTTTCCAGGAGGTACCACGGAGCCTGCACCTAATAATACATTTTTACGTATCACGGCATTATCCAAAATAATACACTTCATGCCGATTAAACATTGATCTTCGACAGTACAAGCATGCAGCACAACACTATGGCCAATGGTAACCTCATTACCAATAATCAGTGGATAACCCGCAGGATTAAAAGAACTTTCATGGGTAACGTGCAGCACCGAGTTATCTTGCACGGAGGTTTTTGCACCGATACGAATAAAATTCACATCCCCGCGTATTACCGCCATAGGCCAAATAGAGGAATCGGCGCCAATGTCGACTCTACCAATTACGCAGGATTGAGGATCAACATAAACTCCAGAGGCTAATTTTGGGCTATATTCTTGAAAAGAACGTATAGTCATATTCATACTCCCTGACCAAATAGCAACGTTCTCCAAGCGTGAGGTTCTTACTTGGGTAGTTACATACTAATAGGCTCTGTGTTATAGTTCGCGTACATTTAATAAGATAACGCAAGGAGCTACCTATGTCTACGTATAAAGCGTTTAAGCACATGTTGGGCATCAGCATTTGTGCCTTAATGTTAGTTGGCTGTGAAAATAAACAAGAGCAGAAACCTGCAGAAACTACTTCCCCTGCGGCAGAAGCTACTCAAACGGAGAATACATCAGTGGAAAATAGCTATGTTAAGATTAATACCAACCAAGGTTCTTTTGTCATAGAACTGAATGGACAAAAAGCCCCCATTACGGTAAAAAACTTTATGAATTATGTAAATGAAGGTTTTTATAGCCAAACTTTATTTCATCGCGTGATTCCTGGATTTATGATTCAAGGCGGTGGTTTTACCACAGATTTCGAACAAAAACCTACACAGCCACCGATTAAAAACGAAGCTGATAATGGTTTGAAAAACCTACGTGGTACTGTCGCTATGGCCCGTACAATGGACCCTAACTCAGCAAGCGCTCAGTTTTTTATTAACTTAGCGGATAATGATTTCTTGGATTATCGTTCACCCACTCCACAAGGTTGGGGATATGCAGTATTTGGGAAAGTGGTAGAAGGCATGGATGTTATTGATACTATTTCCAAAGAGAAAACCGGTAGCCGCTCAGGACATGAAGACGTACCTGTCAACAATGTAGTGATTGAGTCTATAGAAGTAGTCCCAGCACCAAGCAATGCCAATGCGGAAACAACAACAACCGCAGCGTCGGAATAAAATGCCTAGCTATAACATCCTCGCTTGCGCGAGGATGTTATCATGGCTAAAATTTGCAAATGGATGGTGAAATTTTAAAGTAGGAAGAGTATGAAGCAAATATTGACCCCTCTAATAGCACTTGCTAGTGTGTTAACTGTGCAAACCCTATTCG
>JBIOEC010000032.1:0-8395 GCA_044445645.1 Gammaproteobacteria bacterium
AAATACTACAGTAATTAAAATTTAACTACAAGAGTATTAAGAAATTACATACCCAAACTCTTTTATCTCCGCCGTATAACGCTTTACCTTAGCCTCTTCCCCAGGAAGCATGGCTAACTCCTCCTCAGTAAGGATTATCTTCTCCTTAAGCTTCTTCCTTAGGATTTTGGGCATTGCTGCGTTTGGCATTTGCTGGAGGAGGTACATATGGATCCTGGCGATTGATTTGGACCGCTTCTTTGCTGTTTCAGGATCGGAACTAAGACGGGAGAAATTGATTGGATTTAAGGGAGGTAGCTTTTCAGCAATGCGATCGGCATTCCGGTGTTCCCGACAAACCTTGTGATAGGCTACAACACTGGTCGGGGGGAAATCTACATACTCTGTTCTACCCGCAATGATTGCATAGAGTCCATTCATTATTCCTGAGAATGTTAAATCGCAAAGGCCAGATATCCAACTATCCCTTATATTTGTTTGCTCTTGATCTGTCTCTCCATAAAGTTGTAATTTCCCATATGAACTTCCCATCTTTAACAATACGAATTCTATTACCCATGTTCTTGTATTCAATTCATAGCTATCTAAGCGAGAGCTGGTGAATAACATATCGCAAAATGGTTCATCCTTGAGTTCTGGCAACCTATCGAATAAGTAGTGTTTCATTTGTAACATCCTTTTCGACGCGTTTTGGGGTAACCATTTTCATTAGGCGATCTTTGCGAGTTTCAAAAGCCGTTGTCTCGCGCTCTGAGAAGCTTTTTTTACCTACCCTAGGCTTTGATACCAGATTGCCAATAAAACGTTCTATATTGGTTGAGCTTCGCAATATAAGGGTAATATCATCATGTATGAACCCATCTTTATTCTCTCCCATATTGAATGGGGTATTTTTGCATCCATCTATCGCCTTTTTTAAGTCAGTTATAGAATAATCTTTCAATGCTTTCTGGATAGACCGCTTTCGTTTGTCATCGAGGATGGATCGAGGATGGTTTAGAACCGCTTGCCAATATTCAAATATTTCTATAACCGGATCCGGAAGAGGGTCGTCGGCCTTCAGGTCGACATATATGTTTTCTTTTTTATTAAAAAGTTGTTTCTCTGTTTTCTTTATAAGCGATACCAATTTGGGACTGTCGGTGCGAGAGTGCGTTTTTGGTATCCTCGGTTCAACAAGTTCAGTTACTTCGTTTCCAAAGAAGGAAAACATATAATAACTCCCGCATTCCGGGCCTCCCTGGACAAGAGTTAGTAGATTTAATTCTTTTAATTGAGTGGCAGCTTTCAACCATGAGCGCCTACTTATCCCCAATTGCTCTTGGATCCATTTTGGATGGATAGTCCATTTCTCAGGAAGACTTTGCAAGAAGCAACCCACCACTTTTGTTTCTGGATGTAATTTTGGATCCTGAATAAATTTGTTAGGAGTTATGAAAAATGGGGTTCGAGTATTAACTTTAATATTTTGTTGTTGTTCATTAACTGAATTGTTGACACGCGCATCATCTATGATATGATTACTCATACAAATATCCTGTGGTTGGGGTTTTGTGTTAGTAGGGATACGTAAGGGCTGCTTCATGCGGCCCTTTTAATTTGTAACCTTCCAAAAACAAAACGGTTTAATTTAGGTCGATTTCCGGTTATATCCTCTTTCATTCAACAAGATCAACTGTATTTACACTGATTCATTTATTTGACAATTCTTCCCAATCTATAGATACTTGACCTTGCTGTTCTCCAACAGTTAGGTGAAATGCGTTTTGTGTTAACTACCATTGCCTCGGACTTATCCTCCGAGGTTTTTTTTCGCCTAATGGATTGACGGAGGATTTTTTTAAAGATAGATTGGATTTTTAATGGATTGATTTATAGGATTTTATGCTTACGGATAAGCAAAAGGATTTACGTCGCACTGGACTTGGCGGCTCTGATATTGCAACTCTTCTTGGTCTCAACCCTTATAGAACCCCATTTGAACTCTATCAAGATAAAGTATATGGTAATACTGTAGAGGAAAGAGAATCCATGTACTGGGGGAATGCCCTAGAAGAACCTATAGCGAGGCGATATGCAGAACTTACAGGAAGGACTCTTATTGAGTGCGATACTCACCGTCACCATAGCTATCCTTTTTTTCTCGGGAATCCCGATCGGCTCATTAATGATTCTAGAATAGGTCTAGAAATCAAAACAGTTGGTCCAAGGCAAGTAAAGCTTTGGGGAGAAGCTGGTTCTCAAATCATTCCAGAATACTATTATCCTCAAATTATGCATTATCTATTCGTCTTTGATTATGATGAATGGGATGTAGCCGCTCTTCTAAACGGACAAGAATTGCGGTTATATACCTTTCAACGTGACAAAGAATTCGACCAAATCATTATCGAGGCAGGTACAAGATTCTGGAAAGACCATGTAGAGCCTAAGAATCCTCCGCCTATATCCTATACTGACCCTAATTCTCTTACCTTGATTAGAAAGCTTTATAAAGGTGTTCAGCCAGTTGAGACACAGCTGTTCCACGTGGAACCCTGGAAGGCTATCTATTTAGAGGCTAAACAGAAAGCGAAAGAGTTTAATGGAGTAATGGATGAGGCCATGGTGCATATCCTTGAAGCTATGGAAGAGGCTGAGAAAGGATTGTTTGAAGATGGTTCATATTTCCTTAGAAAGAAAGTATCGGTAAAGGGTTATACCGTACAACCAAAGGATTATATAAGTTTTTCATATAAGGGAGTAAGAAATGACAACGGAACATCTAATGAAGGTGCCGACTATTGAGAGCGGAAATCTAGCTTATCAACCTGGACATCCAATACAATCACGATTAAATCATCAAGATATACAAGGTCAAATAGAAGAATCAGGTCCAGGAAGCTTTCAACGCCTTAATATTCCTTTACCAAGTGTTCCACATCATGTTCCACAGAATAAAGGCTTCATGGATTTCACTAATCTAGAAGCTGCCCAACGATGTGTGCAGATAATCATTAAGTCAGGTCTAGCCCCAGATATCTATAGAGACAAACCTGAACGTGCCTTGATGGCAATCCAGATGGGTTTAGAGCTAGGGTTTAAACCGATTCAAGCTTTGCAAAGTATCGATGTCATTCAAGGCAGACCTTCTATTAGAGCAGTTGCTCAATTGGCGCTTTGTAAGACAGCTCCTGATTTTGAATACTGTGTTGAAGGATTCGATGGAGAGGATATTGCTTGGTGTAAGGTGAAGAGACGAAATCAACCCGAAGTGGTGCGACGATTCTCGATGGCGGATGCAGCAACTGCGGGTCTATCTAATAAGGCAGGTGGATGGAAAACCTATCCAAAAAGAATGTTACAGAATCGAGCACGAAGTTGGGCACTGACTGATTGCTATGCAGATAAGCTTCATGGCTTGAGTACTATAGAAGAAATGGAGGAAGCAGTTCCTTTTCAACAACAAACTTATGAAGCGGCACCAGTCTATGAACACATCGGCGATAAGATTAAAGCTGAGCTTAGACTAAAAGAAGAAAAAGTCTCAAATGAGACTATCAATGTTGAGACTGGAGAAATAGTCGCAAAACCTACTTCTAATGAGCATCATGATATTTATCAAGAATTGACTGACTTGATTATGTTTTTACAAGTTCCTCAAGAAACTATAAATAAATGGTTAAACAAAGCGAGTGTTGGTGTATTGGATGATTTGTCTATTGAACAGATGCAGAAGATTATTGTGAAACTTGAAAAGGATGTGGAGAAAGTGAAATGAGTTTATTTAAATATGATTATATCAAGCCTGAAGATTTAGCACCTCAATCAATGCTTCTAACTCCTGGGGAGGCGCAATATCAAGTTCGTCGATTTCATTTAGCAGATAAATACGGAGACTCTCTATTTACTAAAGCCGGAGATAAAATTCTCCGATTAGAACTAATGGTTACTGACTCACAAAATGAAAAAAGTATTATATTCGATAATATTATTTCCAATCCAAAGTTTACTTGGAAACTAAAACAATTATTGGACTCAGTTGGCAAACCTGAGCTATATACTAAAGATGGGGAATTAGATCCAAATCAATTATTGAATATGCAAGGTCGATGCAAAATTAAAACGAATGCAAATCCGGGCTATACTCCAAGGAGTGAGATAGACAGATATCTTCCATGGGATGGGGAAATTAAAGGATTAGTTTCATTTAAGAAGGATGATGGTACAGTTGATGAAGACGACGATGATTCGGATTTGCCTTTTTGAGGAGCATTGATGTATTACTTTAAGCTGGAAGTCGATCCAATCATGACCTTTTCTCAAGGTGAGGAATACATAAAAGAGTTTACAAAAATTCCAATTGTGACAAGAACCACTTTCCAGCATCAACCTGATTGGTTTGTGCATGATGAAAATAAAACATATCAGGACGAAAAACATTTATTTAATTTGGCGGTGACTTATGGCGGCTATGGATTTTAAGACAGAGGGATGTCCAGTTCAAGTAATCAAGCAGCTGATAAATAATAATGTTGGGAGAAATCCTGAAATACCTATTTCTACATATACACCTAAATTTAATATCCCTCTCTGTGAAGAGATGGGGCATAGTTTTATGGTGACAGAATGGGAAAAAGATACGGGTTCTAATATAGCTAACGTTTTATTATGCCAAAGATGTATGGGTCTTTATAAATATAAAGAAATGAAACAAAGGATGAAGATACTTTTAGAAGATCTTTAATCTGAAGTGATTTCTCCTTGAGGCTTTACTTGTCCTCCATGAGTGAGATTTAAACAAATTAAAGAGAATATAAATAATACAAGGACAGCAATCAATTCAATGCTTGGTCCTTCGGGCTTCGTAGCCATATTAGCTCCCTGGTGTTAAATCTATAGTAACTCCATCTAATACTTTAATAACTTCTTCGGCTGCTTTCTCAACTGGATTTTCAGCTTTTAGGAAATAGACTGAACCAGCTCCCACAGCTGCAGCTATTATAGTTATAACAATGGTTGCGGTTGATTTAGTAGCTGTTGCAACAACTAAACTGTAAAGTTTGTTTACATTATCTAAAATGTTCATATTGGGCCTCCTTTGGCGTATTTGTTGTAATTACCTATGTACTCTTTAATTCTAGCACCTCTAACTGGATCTACATTATAATATCTATCCCAGTAGTCCGCTTGTCCTTCTAATGTCTTTGGGATAGGCTTTTTAGTTACTTCTTCTGTTCTAAGATAATGTATACGACACATAATGGTAGCATAGAAAAGATTATGGATAAGTTGATCAGCAACTGGTGGACGATTAAAACGACAAGCTAACATAATTGATTCTAACATTTTAGGCTTATATTTTAAGAAATCATTTAAAAGACTATCGTGCGTTTTGGGTTCCATCTGGAAGATACCAAGAGCCGGCCCTAATCCAACTTGATGGAGATAAGTCCCAAATTTCGATTCTTGAGCACAAGTTCCAAGGAGTTGTTGCTCAGCTTCTAAAGAATATAATCCTATTGAAGTTAAAGCCGGAATTATTACATAGCTTCTTAATTGAGATAAATCAAAGCTCATATTCACTTCCTTTTAAATAATCAATTAAAATATCTTTAGCTACTTCCCAATCCCAACAGACTTCTACTCTATGGTTATTTTTTCTTAAAAGATGAATCATTTGGTCTTGTTCAGGAGTTGTTTTTCCTTTTCCCGCCTTGAATTCTATAAATAATCCACATTTTCCAGAAGATGGTATTGCACAGTGAACATCTAAAACTCCTTTCAAAACTCCTTGCCTCTTTAAATTAACAGCGGACACAATATTTCTTATTCCACCATTTGCAGAAGCCCAGGTTAATTGACGGACGAAAGGAAGTGTCATGGCAAGCCACATAAAAAACGATGCCTGTATCTGAGCTTCAGTAGCCGTAACTTTTCTTTTAGCTAATGGCGTTCGCTTTTTCTTTTCAAAAATTACGACATTCGTTTTCGATTTCGATTCTACCGCCATGACGTTTCCCCTTCCATGGTTTATCTGAAACATGTTCTGGTAGCTTTTTTATATCAGGAGTTGCATCAGCGAACTCCTTTGCTATTTCAGGATGCTTAGCAAACATGAATCTTTGTTGAGCTTTACTTTTAAAAGGCATCTGTCGCTCCTTAAGTTATTTCACCTTCAGCTGTGAAATGTACTGCACATGAATCAGAAACAGCTGTTCCGGCTGTTCCTGTATATCTAACCGAAAATCCTCTAGCACTTGACCAATGAATAATAGTATTTGTACAATCAACAGCCGCGGAGTAATTTCTTACCTGAGCATTGGCAGCTACTGGATTAAAAAATGTAAATGCAGGTAAAATTCGCATTGCAGGTATAAAAAGTGCTTGGGCTGTTTCATTAATATTAACGCCTGCTATTACAGCAGTTGTAGTGAGTTCACCTGTGTTCCCGCCAACATTTTGAGCTGGCGCAAGTCCATATGTAAATGATTTCTGATAATATGGATAACATTTTAACAATGTTGCTTGAAATCCTATTCGGTCAAAAGATGTTTGTACAGGAGAAATTTCTAATTGACAATCAGTAACTAAGAATGAATCATCAGCGCCTGCATTTCCTACAGGAATCCAAGAAAATACTACAGCTAATTGTGTTACAGTATTTGGTAAAGCAAGAGTTGAGAAAGTAAAGTTAGTAAGAGCGCCTGTTAATACTGCATTGCCTGCTATTCCAACTGCTTGACCTGTAAATCCAGTAGTTAATACTGAAACATCAGCCGCACCTGTTCCATAAATAATGCTGCACGTTAATATATTTCCGGCCGCTGAAAAGTTAGCTCCTGCATATGCTTTAAAGCTAATTGTTGCAATATTATTAGCAGCTCCTAAGCATAATTCTCTAGGCAATGATTGTCCAAATTGTAAATTGGTTAAACCAGTTTGAGCATTATTTCTTTGGACTCTTGCAACCCATGAACCACTGGTTGCTCCAGCTGTTTGTGTTACAGTACAAGCTTGGTTAGCGCCTGTTAATAATTGCCATCTATCGGCAGTATATCCATTAGAAGCCGCTCCTACAGCCATTATGGCTGCACCACCTGCTCCACGTTGCCAAACTTGCATATCACCATTAATAAGACGATTATTTCCAGTGATTGTTCCTGAATTAGGTATGGCTGAAAAGGATAATATCCCTGCTCCATTTGTCGTTAATGCACTTCCAGCGACCCCGTCAGTTAAAGGTAAAGTCCAGGTATTATTTTGAATTAAAGCTGGCGCTTGAAATGCATCATAGAAAGTTCCTGCAGCGTTATACCAGCGCAATGGAATTGCATTTGTAGAATTAATAATAGAAACCGCACCAGTTCCATTTGGCGCTAATATTAAATTTCCATTTACATTAGTTGTAGAAATTGTATTAGCAGCTAATGAAAGATTACCAACAGCAATACTTGTTAATCCTACTAATATATTATTCAAACCAATTGTAGTATTACCTGCTGTACCTGCACCATTTGTAATAGCAATATTGGCATTGACAGGCGTAAATGTTCTTAATGCCCAAGTATTGGCAGCTGTTCGAGCAGGATAGCCTGTACCTGCACCGAAAGTGCTTAAGGCGAGTAAATCGTTAGCAAGGGCAAAGGTAATAGTTCCATTATTAGTAATAGGAACTCCACCAATAACTAAATTATTGCTTGAAGATGTAGCATTGACAGATGTAACTACACCGGCTAATCCTCCAGCAAAAGGAACGGTTCGCCATGTTCCAGTATAAAAAGTAGTAGGTCCGATTATATTGGTAGTCGTATTATTGGTAAGATAAATTAGCCAGCTAGTCCCAGCTGGAATAACTAATAAGACGGTCACAGCATCATTTACATAGATGGTTAGGTTGCTGGCCCCCAGATTATTAATAA
The DNA here is from genome assembly GCA_044445645.1 of Gammaproteobacteria bacterium. Lineage (GTDB taxonomy): Bacteria > Pseudomonadota > Gammaproteobacteria > JBIOEC01 > JBIOEC01 > JBIOEC01. Next base: position 7,902 of record JBIOEC010000032.1, read on the forward strand.
GGACTTGTTGCCCATTAGAAACTTGATTGGCTGGAGGCAATACAAGGCTTTGTCCTCCGGCACTGGTCGTGATATCCAAGATATCAGCCATAATATAGAGTGAGTCTATAAAGCTAACTGGCCAATTCATTTGTAACTGATTTGGGGTTGCTGAAGCAATAGGAAAGTTAAAAGCAAGATAGGATAGCTGGGCAGGCTCTACGAGCTGTCCGCCAAAGGTATAGTTAAAACCGGCCATGATATTTCCTCGTCCTTGAGGGTTGTAATTAAGTATAGTTTAACATAGAATGGAGGAAATAGAGCTGGCAATTGGAAGGTTAGCTGAATATATAATAATAAGGATGTTAAGAGTTGGAGGTAGTATATGAGTGCTGAAGTTAAGAATGTAGACCCCTTTTCTAATATCGTATATAAAAATGATTTAACAGTTGCAATCTTTCAATTAAAAGAAGAATTAAATGAGAAATCCATACCAATTGATAAACAATTTAGTG
>JBIOEC010000033.1:0-8181 GCA_044445645.1 Gammaproteobacteria bacterium
GCATATATGTTGTAGGAGGGTTATTAGTAAAATCATACAATATAAAAGGCAAATTAGTTAAACTTCAGCCTAATAAAATTCCAAAGCCTGGTCAAAATGAACGTGATTTTAAACAAAGCATATACTCTCTGCTAACTATCTCGACATTCCTTGCTGGCGGGATTACCTTAAATGTGTATGGATATACGTTATTTCCCGTTAGCACTACTTCATGGCCATATATAGTTGGAGAAATACTGATCTCACTTTTTCTATTTGATACCTGGTTTTACTGGTTTCATCGCCTTATACACCATAAATTTTTTTTTAGATATGTTCATGCCTGGCATCACTATTCATCTACTCCCACGGTATGGTCAAATAACAGCGATAGTTTTTTAGATAATTGTTTTCTGCAATCTTACTGGTTGTTAGCGCCTGTAGTTCTACCCTTTTCTCCACTGGTGTTTCTAATCCACAAAGCATTTGATCAAATTACGGGTATGCTAGGACATGCGGGATACGAATATAGTGGAAAATTAGCCTTATATCCGTCCCCGCTCCTTTCCACGACGCATCATGATTTACATCACTCAGCAATACGCTGTAACTATGCCACCCATTTTTCCATATGGGATCGACTTATGGGTACTTTGCATCCAAATTATGATCAATTATTCAGAGAAAATCTTTTACAAAAAACTAATAATAAAAACCATGAATAAAAAATCTAACACCGTTGTTGACTATTTATTACACCACGCGCAGACGATTCCTGAGCATAAAGCATTTACTTTTCTTGCAGATGGAATTGAGGAGCAAGAATATTTAACTTACGCTAAACTGGACAAACAAGCACGTGCCATTGCCGCTATTTTACAGCAAAAAGTACGCCCTAAAGATAGAGTATTGCTCTGTTATTTTCCCGGTTTGGATTTTGTCACTGCATTTATGGGATGTTTATATGCGGATGCGATTGCTGTTCCCACTTATCCGCTTAAAAATAATCGGCATGGTCAGCGTTTGTTGAAAATTTTAAGTGATTGCGAACCTAGCTTAATATTAGGCACCCAAAAAAGCTTAGAAGTCATGCAGGCGCAGCAGGAGTTTAGTCATTATTCGTATCTTCATACTGATGCTATGAATGAAGATTCAGCATCGCTTTACCGCCACCATTTAGCTCGTGCAAAGGATTTGGCCTTCTTGCAATATACATCCGGATCAACCGGCAAGCCCAAAGGAGTAATGGTCAGTCATGCAAATATTTGCGCAAATGTAACAATTATTCAGCAGCACTTTCATGGTGGATTAAATGACATAGCTGTTTCTTGGCTTCCTGTTCAGCATGACATGGGAATCATAGGTAATTTCCTTTATACCCTTTGTTTCGGTACTAGAGAAATTTGGATGGCACCCGCTGCTTTTTTAGAACATCCTATTCGATGGTTAGCCGCTATTGATAAATATGGCGCCAATATTTGTGGTAGTCCAAATTTTGGCTATCAATTGTGTGTCGATAATATTACCGAAAAAGAATTAGCTGGAATTGATCTAAGCAAACTAGAAATCGCTTATGTGGGATCAGAACCCGTTCGTGCCGAAACTTTACAACAATTTACTCAAAAATTTGCGCCTTACGGCTTTAATGAGCGAGCATTTCTACCTTGCTATGGTATGGCAGAAACCACCCTATTAATCAGTTGTGTGCCAAAAGAACAAAACCCTACTGTAGTGCTTCTGAACAAAGATGCGCTAACCCGTGGATGTATTGAAGAAGATCCCTCTAGCCATTACCCATTAGTCAGTTGCGGCTACATCGATAAAAGTTATACCGCAAAAATTATCAATGCTACAACACTTGAAGTTGCACAACCGGGTGAAGTGGGTGAAGTTTGGATACGCGGACCTTCCGTAGCGCAAGGTTATTGGGGCAAACCTACTACAAGTAAAAAGACCTTTCACGCACAATTAGCCAATGATAAGAATTTTTATTTGCGCACGGGTGATCTAGGATTTATTCTTCAAGATCAGTTGTATATTACTGGCCGCCTGAAAGATTTAATTATTATGCAAGGGCGAAATATTTATCCACAAGATATCGAAAAAGCCATAGAAATCACTAATTCTGCTATTCGTCCAGGTTGTTCCGCTGCGTTTCCGTTGGAAATAAATAATGCAGAGCAGTTGATTGTGGTTGCGGAAATAAAGCGTAGTGCGCGTAAAACTCCTGTGGAACAAATTTTTCATTCTATGCGTCAAGCAGTATTTGATGCAGTAGAAGTCGTTCCCTATCACCTTATTCTGCTTCCTCCTTTATGCGCATTACGCACTACCAGCGGCAAGATTCAACGTAAAGAAACTAAAAGCGCATATCTTGCTGGCGAACTACCTATTCTAGCCGCTGATGAAATAATCCGACCAATGCTGGACGCGCATCCCAAGTATCAACAGATAGAACATGATTTGCGTGTGCTTTTAGCTAAGGCATTAAGCCTGGAGACCTCGCAAATAGATGTGAATCAAAATTTTTCAACCTTAAATGGAACTTCTATACACGCACTTATTTTTCAACAACAAGTAATGACATATGTGGCTGGACGCTTTGATTTATCACCAACTTTAGCTTTCGATTATCCGACTATCACGGATCTGGCACGCTATTTATATAAGCGTTTTCAAGCTGAGATTCAGGGCACAACACACATGATCACTAATTTAGGAAATGAACAGGGTAATAGGATTGCTCAACAAGTAGAACAAATGAGTGACGAAAAAGTAATTCAAGAACTACTCACGAAACTTAACAAAAATAACGCGTAAGCATATGGATGGGAAAATAAATTATGGATAAAAACGCTCTAAATGAGCTGCTAAGAAACTCACTAATAAAAATTGAAGCGCTGGAAAGCACCTTAGAAAAATCTTCTTATATACCCAGTGAACCAATCGCTATCATTGGCATGGCCTGCAGGTTTCCAGGTGGCGCCAACAATATAGAGAAATTTTGGGAATTATTGGATAAGGGCTTAGATACTAGCATTGAGATTCCTCGCGATCGCTGGAATATTGATGAATATTATTCACCTGATTTAAAAGCACCCGGAAAGATGGTTTCAAGATTTTGCAGTTTTTTGGATCAGCCTCTAGATATGTTCGACGCAGATTTTTTTTCCATCAATCCTCGTGAAGCAGAGACACTCGATCCGCAACAGCGCTTGTTATTGGAAGTATCCTGGGAAGCATTAGAGCATGCGGGAATCAATCCACAAAATTTACGCGGTAGTCCTACTGGAATATTTGCCGGTATTTCTAGTCACGATTATGCTGATTTATTAGACCGAAACGCTGACCCAGAAGAAATTGATGCTTATTTTGGCTCTGGAAACGCCGCCAGCACCGCAACCGGACGTATTTCTTATACTTTAGGTTTGCAAGGCCCAAGCATCGCTGTAGACACGGCTTGCTCGTCTTCATTAGTGGCATTACATTTGGCCTGCCAAAGTATTCACGCGCAAGAGAGTGAATTGGCATTGGTAGGTGGAGTGAATGTATTATTATCGCCTTATTTAAACATTAACTTTAGTCAAGCGCATATGTTGGCAAATGATGGCCTGTGTAAAACATTTGATGCTAAGGCAAATGGTTATGTGCGGGGTGAAGGCTGTGGAGTCATAGTTTTAAAACGTTTGAGTGCCGCACAACAAGATGGCGACAGAATTTTAGCGGTGATTCGTGGCAGTAGTGTCAATCAAGACGGAGCCAGCAGTGGGTTAACAGCACCGAATCGAATAGCACAAGCTGCAGTGATAAATTCTGCCTTATCTCAAGCCCGGTTATCAGCGACGGATATAGATTATATTGAAGCTCATGGGACAGGTACTCAGCTAGGGGATCCCATAGAAATAGGCGCGCTAGGAGAAGTTTTTGGTGCAGATCAAGATCGCACTCAGCCCTTAGTTATAGGCACCGTGAAAACCAATATAGGGCATTTAGAAGCGTCCGCAGGAATAGCCGGAGTGATAAAAACGGTATTAGCACTGCAACATCAACGCATTCCCGCGCATCTACATTTTAAACAATTAAATCCAAGAATTAATTTGCAGGCGATTCCAGCTGAGCTGCCATTAACTGCACGAGATTGGATTGGAGATTCTGTAAGGCCACGCCGCGCTGGAGTAAGTTCATTTGGGTTTGGGGGGACAAATGCCCATGTCATCTTAGAAGAACCGCTAGAAAATATAACATCTACGGATGCAGTCGCAGCAGAAACCCTGCATTTGTTAATGCTAAGTGCGAAAAACGCACAAGCACTGGACGAGCTACGCTTACGTTATATAGATTACCTCGCAGATCCTAAGCTTGCGATTACTGATGTTTGTTACACCAGTCAGACAGGCCGCGCGCGTTTGGGATTAACTGTAGGAGTCGTGGGCCGCACCCTGCAAGAATTATGCGAAGGATTGGCAAATCAACGCTATGTAGATGAAACGGAGATGACGTCTTATCAATATGACGCCTCTATACGATTTAGAAAAGTTGCACTTCCACATTATGCCTTTCAACGACAACATTACTGGGCACAAGGCTTAGTCAATAAAAAAACTTCGCTGGGTACCAATCTACATCCATTACTAGGAGTGTGCCTTCCAGGAATAGCTACAGAAACAGGTATCGTGTTTACCCAAAAAATAGATTGGGAAGATGTCGGTTTGCAATATTTACCTGATCACGTCATCTTTAATCGCTGTGTGTTTCCTGCATCTGCCTATATAGAAATGCTGGTGAATGCTTTGCGCCACACGCAAAATAGTAGTGACGAGGGAGAAGCCATTCTTTCTTTACGTGACATTTCAATTAAATTACCATTAGTATGGGAAACGCATGTACCGCTTACTTTACAAACGATTGTGCGTCTAGAAGTTACCGGCTATCAGTTGCAAATTTATAGTCAAGCGGCAAAGAAATGGCGTTTACATGTTCAAGCAAAAGGTGACTTGAATAATCCTTTACCTATACCTTCAGAGCTAGACCTTGTAGCCATCCAAGCCCGTTGTTCCCATGTAGTCGATGTTGCACAGTTTTATCAACAACTGGCCATACAAGGATTGCAATATGGTCCAACTTTTCAGGGTATTCAACAACTGTGGAAAAATGATCATGAAGCATTGGCAAAAATCGGCGTGCAAGAATCTGAATTAAAAACTCCCTACACATTTTATCCTCCACTTTTAGACAGCGTTTTTCAAACATTGGCTGCTCTTGCAGAAAATCTAGTAACAGACAAAACCGAAGCAGCTGTCTATGTGCCAACTTCAGTTGAACATTTACTCTGCTATGAGTCATTACCCAACTCCTGTTATGCGCATGTTACTATGGAAGAGTCATGGCTCACGAATAAAGATGCGCTACACTCAGGCACATTAGTCGCGCAGATCTCTTTGTTTACTGAGAAAGGTAGTCTCATTGCCACATTTAAAAATTTCACTGTCAGAAGAATTACCGCCACATTGCTAAACACTTTATTGACGCCTGCCAATGAGTTAAGTGATTGCTACTATGAACAAGTTTGGAAAGAATATGAGCTACCACTCATTCAAATAGATCAAGAAGCATCATCCACACCAACCAACACCGATATCATTTTCGATGCCGGTACAGACATGGAAAATACGCCTAGTTTAATCAGTGCACAAAATTTATTAGCATTTTTCCAAAATTTATTCCAAAACACCGACACCAAACAACGTGTAACAATTATTACCAAACAAGCCTACTCTATATCTGGAGAACCGATTTGCTTAAGTCAAGCCGCGTTAAATGGCTTGATTAAAACTGCAATATTGGAGCACCCTGAACGGCAAATCCGCCAAGTTGATATTCTCGCATCGCAAGAGCCTTTATCTTTACTTGAGATTTTAAATAAAACAGATGCTCAGGAACAAATATTCGCCTATCGTGACCAGTGGTATGTAGCTCGCCTACGCAAAGAAGTTGAAGTCAATGCACAGCGTCAGCTGTTAACACTACCGCTTGGGGATTATCATTTAATCAAGAATGATCAAGGTTTAATCGAATCGCTCGCACTAAAAGAAATTGCACAAGTTTTATCTCCGGATGTAGATGAAGTCATACTAACACCTCATGCCGTGGGATTAAATTTTCGTGATGTATTAAATGCGATGAATTTATATCCTGGGGATCCAGGTCCATTAGGTGGAGACTGTGCAGGTGTAATCACCGCAGTAGGCTCGCAAGTTTTGGATTTACAAGTAGGAGATGAAGTATTTGGAATAGCTTATGGCAGTCTAGCAAGCACAGCGCTAAGTAAAGGGGCACTGTTAGTAAAAAAACCTCCGGAAATAACCATGGAAGAGGCTGCGACCCTGCCAACAGTATTTTTAACTGCCTATTACACGTTAATTGAAGTAGCGAATCTCCAAGCTGGAGAAACGGTACTAATACATGCAGGTAGTGGTGGAGTAGGCTTAGCGAGTATTCAATTAGCTCGTTGGCGTGGAGCACGCATTATTGTCAGCGCTGGGAGTGAAGAAAAACGCAACTACTTAAAAGCCTTAGGCGTTGATGCAATAGTAGATTCGCGGCATGTATCATTTGCAGAAGAGATTGCCAAGTTAACCGAAGGCCGTGGTGTGGATGTAGTATTGAATATGTTATCCGGTGAAGGATTTGTTGCTGCTAGTGTGAAAAGCTGTGCATTAGGAGGTCGCTTTTTAGAGATTGGAAAACGTGGGATCTGGAGTATGGAAGAGATGTCACAAGCTCGTCCTGATATTCAATATAGCATAGTTGCATTAGATGAAATGATGCAGAATAAAGCGAATTATATTCATGAACTATTAGAGAAAGTGTTAGATTTACTAAAGCAAGGCATATGTCAGCCATTACCACGACGCACCTTCCCTGTCACGCACAGCATAGATGCCTTTAAATATTTACAACAAGCACGTCAAATCGGAAAAGTAGTCATTAGTTTACCACCCGCTGCAATTACATTTGATAGCGCTGGGATTTATTGGGTGACAGGAGGTTTAGGTGGCTTAGGTCTAGTGGTAGGACGTTATTTAATCGATCATGGGGTAAAACACTTAGTATTAACCAGCCGCCATGCAGAAAATAGCGCAGCACATGATGAAATAGAAGCTTGGCGTGCTCAGGGTTGTGAAGTGGAAGTGATCCTAGTAGATGTCGGTGATAAAACACAATTAAGATCTGTGTTTGCTCAAGTCTGCCGCTCAGGCCAACCATTGCGCGGAATTTTTCATTTAGCAGGCGCCATTGAGGACGCTTCATTAACGGGTCAAACCACCCAGAGTTTTGAGCGGGTATTTGCAGGTAAAGCGCAAGGAGCCTGGAATTTACATGAGTTATCCCAAGAATATGGAATTACTCTAGATTATTTTGTGCTGTTTTCTTCTATCGCCTCATTACTAGGATCACCGGGCCAAGGAAATTATGCTACAGCGAATAGTTTTTTAGATGGTCTGGCCGTATACCGTCAGCAACAAGGCTTAGCAGGAATCAGTATCAACTGGGGTCCATGGGCAGAAGTTGGTATGGCTAAAAACTTGGTAGATACTCATCAACGTCAAGGCTTAAGCGCATTAAGCCCCATCCAAGGAATGTCTTTATGGGAGTATGTATTAAAACAATCCCCGGCTCAGTGTGCAGTGATAAAAATAGATTGGGAAAGAATGCGCGAAGCACTTACTCAACCCCCATCTTGGTTACAAGAGCTGGTAGAAAAACGTCAACTATCTTCTTTTGTTCAAGATTTACGGCAGGTACCGGTGGACCAACAAGTAAATGTACTTAAAGCCGTGATTCGACAAGAACTTGCGAAGGTATTAGGCATTAGTAACAAAGAAGAAATTGACGATAAAAAGAATTTTATGGACTTGGGAATGGACTCGCTGCGCAGCGCGGAATTAATTAACCGGCTGCAAGCCAAAATTGGGAATGCTTATACGCTATCTTTTAGCGAAGTCGCTGAACATCAGAATATTGAGGACTTGACTCAATACTTAGCATCTCTTCTACTGACTGCTGAATCATTATCCTCACCTGCTAATACTTCTACGCTAACGGTAGACCCTAATAATTATGCGAAATATATTCGCTTTGATACTTATCCTAACTATCAACAGCTCTTAGCACTTTCCCAAAATAAAGATAGTAAAATAC
>JBIOEC010000034.1:0-8172 GCA_044445645.1 Gammaproteobacteria bacterium
ATAAAGAAAAGTGGTAATAGCTATAGAAAGCGTATACTTTCGTTCTCCCTTAAGGCCGGGGCTTGGCTTAGAAATGAGGAGTGATTATTGTAACACCAGGAGGGGGACTTGGTTTAGGTTCTTTCACCCTCACTAGCGTCCATTGCTTGAAATATTGCAACGCCAGTCAGAGCACCGGCAACATTGGAGACACATAAATTTAATAACTCTACCAAATTCTTAAACACTCTGCCTAATAACCAAAGGCTTTGGACTGCTATCAGATTCATATTAACACCTAATACTTCGTTAACTAACAATCTTACATGTATAAATTACATTGCCAAGAAAAAGTTAGCCAAGTACCTATTAAGGATTAATTGCAAGGTCACCTGATGTTATACTCAGTTATATTGTTAAATCTCAAATTAAGCATTACGATTTACAGAAATGCGGTGAATAAAGCCGATATTCACTGCTATTTCTGCGGAGAATATAGTATTTGCGGAGAATATAGACTATAATCTCATTAAATATGCGGAGATTATTACAATGTATATCCATGAGCAGCCCGGATGGCCGGCCCTAAATTGGGATATTGTAAAACTAGCATTGGCTGTGGCAGATATCCGCCAGCGCCAAGGCTTTTTACTAGGGCAAATGGCTAACCTTGGCTTCTCTATACGGGCTGAAGCTAGTCTAGAGACCCTAACTGCCGATGTAATAAAATCGAGTGCCATTGAGGGTGAGGTGCTGGACTATGAACAAGTACGTTCTTCGATTGCACGTAAGCTCGGTATTGATATTGGTGGAGTACCACCTATCAATCGCCACGTTGAGGGTATTGTTGAGATGATGTTGGATGCGACTCAGAATTATATGTTGCCACTGACAGAAGAACGTCTATTTAATTGGCATAGCGCATTATTTCCTACTGGACGTAGTGAACTGCGTATTATACCTGTAGGTGCTTGGCGTTCGACTGAAGCGGGACCTATGCAAGTAGTCTCGGGTGCATTTGGGCATGAGAAGGTGCATTTTGAGGCTCCATCTGCGCAGCGTCTTGATCAGGAAATGCGCGCTTTTCTAGATTGGTTCAATAAACCTGGGATAATCGATCCAATACTAAAAGCTGGAGTTGCACATCTTTGGTTTGTAACCATTCACCCGTTTGAAGATGGTAATGGACGTATTGCTCGTGCTATTGCTGATTTAGCGTTAGCACGCGCTGATAATAGTAAAGAGCGATTTTACAGCATGTCTGCACAGATCGAAAAAGAACGTAAAGAATATTATGCTAATCTAGAACGTACCCAAAAAGATGGTTTGGAAATTACTCAATGGTTGCAATGGTTTGTTTCTTGTCTAGGAAGAGCAATAGCAAACGCTAATCAAGTTCTTGATGCAGTTCAGCTTAAAGCGCGTATTTGGAATTATGCCAATCAATATCCAATTAATGAACGTCAACGAATAGTGATAAATCGTTTACTCGATGGTTTTATTGGTAATCTCACAAGCTCCAAATATGCTAAATTAGCCAAATGTTCTCAAGATACCGCATTACGCGACATTCACGAATTATTGAGCTATGGAATTTTGATCCAAAACCCAAGCGGGGGACGTAGTACAAGTTATCAATTAATTGATCTCTGTGTTTACAGTAAAGGTACTTGCAGCATCTGAGCAGCTAAACGCCCCACATCACCTGCTCCCTGGAAGACTAAAATATCACCATCGATTAGTACTGTGTCTAATACGTTGGATAACTCTTGTTTTTCGGGAACAAAAATAGGATCAAGCTGACCAAAGCGGCGAATACTTCCACTTAATGCGCGGCCATCCGCGCCAGGAATTAGTTCTTCTCCAGCAGAATAAACATCTAACAAAACTAATACATCAACTGTGGATAACACTGCAACAAAATCATCAAACAAATCTTGGGTACGTGAATAACGATGCGGTTGAAATACCATAACAATGCGTTTTTCTGGCCAAGCACCACGTATCGCAGCTAAGGTGGCTCGAATTTCTTGTGGATGATGACCATAATCATCGATAACTGTGATGGAACGTTGTTGCCAATTATGATTCTCGGTAATTTGCATACGACGTCCAACACCAGAAAACTGCGTGAATGCTTGCTGAATGGCTTCTATTGCGACGCCTTCTTCCATAGCAACAACACATGCTGCAGTGGCATTCAATACATTATGTTGTCCGGGTAAATTTAAAATGAAACTGATTTGTTCATCCCGCTGCTTATACAACACGGTGAACATAGAAGTACGTTTATCTTGTGCGTATTCAATAATTTGTACATCGGCGTCTTCACTAAATCCATAGGTAATAACTGGACGTTGTAAACGCGGTAATAATTCTCTTATAGTAGGATTATCAATACAGACCACTACCAACCCGTAAAAAGGTAAACGTTGGATAAAACTCACAAAAGTATCGCACAGCAACGAAAAATCATTATGATAGGTTGCCATATGATCACGATCGATATTAGTCACTACGGTAACCATGGGTTGTAAATGTAAAAAAGAAGCATCACTTTCATCAGCTTCTGCCACTAAATAACGACCATTACCTAAACGCGCATTACAGCCTACGCTATTGAGTAAACCGCCAATAATAAATGTGGGATCTAATCCAGCCTCCGCGAAAATGCTGGTCACTAAACTGGTAGTCGTAGTTTTACCATGCGTACCGGCTATGGCGATACCATAACGAAAACGCATAAGTTCTCCCAGCATCTCTGCACGTGGTACGATGGGTATCAAGGCTTGTTGCGCTGCATTCACTTCGGGGTTATGAGTAGGAACTGCACTGGATATCACCACCACATCCGCACCTTGAATATTTTCCGCACGATGCCCAATCATAATGCTTGCGCCTAATTGCGTTAGACGTTGTGTAGCATTATTCTCATTTAGATCCGAGCCTGATACTACATAGCCTTGTGTGAGTAATACCTCAGCAATACCACTCATTCCAGCGCCCCCTACTCCAACAAAATGAATATGCCGAGTGCGGCGCATAGTTAATACGTGAGAAGTTGTCATAAATTTTATCCTTTATCAAAAGTAACTACACATGCCTAATCCTGAAACCTGGAGAACCTTGCTATTTTGCAGCGAGATAAACCAGGGCAAGATCACCTAAAATTATTGCCAATAAACTCAAAAAATACGTCATTCTCGCTGAGCAAAGGCTTCTACGAAGTCAGATCTAACACCGGGAATCAAGTTATGAGACCACAATTACATATCCGAACTAGATTCCCGCTGTGTGATCTGACTTCGTAGAAGCCTTTGCTCAGCGAGAATGACGATGTCGATAATTTAGATGCATTTGCCCTGGAGCACAGACATTTTCTAGCTCTTTAATACAATACTCTGTAGCATGTGGATAGCTTGCTGCCCGTCCGGCTTCTGCCATTACTAATAACCTATTTCTATCCGCGCCCAGTTCTTGAATGCGATTGGCTAAATATTCCGCGGTCAATGATGCCTGTGGTAATAATTCGGCAGCGCCTTTATCGGCTAAATACCTAGCATTATACGTTTGATGATCATCAATGGCTGCTGGAAATGGAATCAGCAATGCAGGGACCCCTACAGCAGCCAGTTCAGATACCGTTAAAGCTCCTGAACGACAAATAACCACATCGGCCCAGGCATAAGCTGCTGCAACATCTTCAATAAATGGCACAACTTTTGCTGATACAGCATGCTGTTGATAGATTTCTTGCGCTGCCGCCAAATTTTTAGGCCCGACCTGGTGCCACACCTCAAAATTTTGGCCTATCAACTGCTTTTTATCCAGCATTTGTAGAGCTTGCGGAATTAGCTTATTTATTGCTACCGCTCCCTGACTCCCGCCTAAAACGAGAATGCGCAAAGCTCCCACTCTTGCGGTAAACCGCTCAGCAGGTACGGGTACTTGAAAAAACTCCGCCCGCAATGGATTCCCAATTAAGCATCCACTGCGCAACGCATGCTTATGTTGTGCTTGTGGTAATCCAACTAGAATACGTTTGGCCCAGCGTGCCAATACACGATTAGTAAACCCTGCAATGGCATTTTGTTCATGAATGACTAAAGGTACTCGTGCTAAGTAGCAAGCCACACCCGCTGGGCCTGCGGCAAAACCACCCATCCCACAAACCACATCGGGTTTTAAGCGGCGTAATACACGCATGGAAGTTAGTATAGCATTACAGATATCTAATGGAGCTCGTAAAAAACGACGCCAGCCCATTCCTCGCACACCTTTTAGTTTAATAAAAGTAATCTGAATACCCGCTTCAGGAATACGTTGAGCCTCGATACCAGTCGGTGTGCCTAGCCATTCTACTTCTACGCCTTGAGCACGTAATTCTTGTGCCACAGCTAATCCTGGAAATACATGTCCTCCTGTGCCACCGGCAACCATAAGCACTTTTTTTAGTTTTTTCATAGGTTATTGACTAGTTGTATATTCTTGTGGAGTTGCTTTTCGTCTTACCGTAGAAGCTAAAGCTACTTCCATTTGTACTCTAAGTAGTAATCCTACTGCCATTAATGTCACTAATAAACTACTTCCACCATAACTAATAAATGGTAAAGTCAGTCCTTTTGTGGGTAAAATTCCCGCATTTACTCCAATGCTAATCAAAGCTTGCAACGCTAACCAAAAAGTTAAACCAAAAGCTAAATAAGCTGCAAACCATAATTGTTGCCTAGCAGCAGTGCGCGCGATCATAAAAGCCCGGGTTAAAAACACACCAAAAATGGTTAAAAATATACAACCTCCGATGAGCCCCAATTCTTCTGATAGAACGGCAAAAATAAAATCGGTATGGGCTTCAGGTAAATAAAATAATTTTTGCACACTCTGGCCTAATCCAACTCCAAACCATTCCCCGCGGCCAAAAGCAATCAATGCTTGGGTTAACTGATAACCGGAATTAAATTGATCTGACCAAGGATCCATAAAACTAGTTAAGCGCTGCATACGATATGGTGCTATCATGACTAAAACTGCAAATATCAAACCTACCAAGCAAATTAATAATAAGAAATGTCGAAATTTTACACCACCTAAAAACAACATCGCTAAACCAGTAGAGGTAATGATTACTACGGAGCCAAAATCGGGCTCTAATAATAGCAATGCCGCAACGAACCCCAATACCAGCATAGGTTTGATAAAGCCAATAAACTGCATACGTACCTGCTGAGCGTAGCGCACCATATAACTGGCAATATACAGAATGGCTATCAGTTTGATTAGCTCAGAAACTTGTAAAGAGAAAAGACCTAACGATAACCAACGGCGTGCACCATTGACCGAATGCCCGATTCCTGGGATTAAAACGATAACTAATAATAACAAACCTAACAGCAAAAAAGTACGCGCATTTTTTTCCCACCACTCTAAAGATAGGCGGCTAATAACAATAGCACTCACAATCCCTAATACTGCGAATAAAGCTTGTCGTTGCAAATAATAAAATGGCTGCTCAAAATTACGTTCGGCCATGGCGATCGAAGCCGATGCCACCATAACAAGTCCCCAACATAGTAATATAAAAATCGCGCCAATAAAAATGGGATCGTAGGGAAAGGAAAAATGTGATTTGATATCGGTAGCAAAATCTTCACTTCTGCGCAAACGTTGATTAATTTCCATATTTTTATACGATCCTACTTAGCTTATGTTGTCATCCGGGCTTTGTCCGGGGGAATCACTGACATGTATTTTGAGCTAGATTTTTAAAAAAGTTTTCACACAATGAGCAAACTCATTTCCACGTGCAGCATAATTTTCAAACATATCCAGGCTAGAACACGCAGGCGACAATAATACAATATCCTGGGCTTGAGCTAATTCAGCTGCTTTTTGTACTGCTTGCGCTAAATCAGCAACCGAGTAAAGAGGCAACACACCTTGTAATGTCTCTTGCAATTTGTCAGCATCTTGCCCTATTAATAATGCAGCGCGTGCTGTGCGTTTTAATGGTGTAATTAAAGGAGAAAAATCCGCGCCTTTGCCATCACCACCTAAAATAATAATTATTTTACTTTGATCTTCAGTTTCCAAACCTTCAATCGCGGCTAAAGTAGCGCCTACGTTGGTTCCTTTAGAATCATTGATCCAGCGTACGTCGGCAAACTCTGCTACTAATTGACACCGATGAGGCAACCCTGAAAAAGTCCGTAAACTTTGGCACATGGCCTCCCATGACAAACCTAATGCATACCCTAAGGCTAAAGATGCCAGTGCATTCTGCACATTATGCTTTCCAGGTAAACTCAATTCATCCACAGAAATTAAACATTCATCCCCATAGGCCAACCACACATCATCATGTATATGAATAATCCCATAATGGCCTCGGTTGGGAGTTCCCAATCCAAAACTTGTTTGTTCTGCAACAGGATAAATTGGTTTGGTTTCAGTTTGAGCACGATTAAAAACTGCAGTTTTGCAGTTTTGATAAATACGTTGTTTGGCTTGGGTATACTCTGCAATACTAGCATAGCGATCTAAGTGATCTGCGGAAATATTCAAAATAGTTGCTGCTTGTAATGGCAAATTACGTGAAGTTTCCAGTTGAAAACTGGAAAGCTCTAAAACATAGACATCAGGAATAGGCTGTTCCAGTAAATCCAAAACAGGAATTCCAATATTCCCCCCCATTTGCCAATGTGCACCTGCGGCATTACCCATATCTGCAAGCCAACTGGTAACTGTACTTTTGCCATTAGAACCCGTTACACCTATGATAGGAGCCTGGGCATATTCAGCAAATACATCAATATCCCCTCGAATTAATACACCAGCCGCACGCGCTTGTTGTAACGCTGGATGTTCTAAACTGACACCGGGACTAGCAATAATTTGTTCTGCTGTACATAACCAATCAACAGGTAATTCGCCTAAGTGTACAGGGACATCCGGAAAATCTTTTTGTAATGCCAGTAATTGCGGGGGATTTTCTCGCGTGTCTACCACACGTACGTTCATTCCTTGCTTTAGAAAAAAACGGGCACAGGAGAGTCCGGTAATTCCAAGACCCACAATAATTATATGCTTAGACATATTGATTCCTTACCGTAATTTCAATGAAGCTAATCCAACCAATACTAACACCACCGTAATAATCCAAAAGCGCACAATCACTCTAGGCTCTGGCCAACCTTTCAATTCAAAATGATGATGCAAAGGCGCCATGCGAAACACGCGTTTTCCAGTTAACTTAAATGAAGCCACTTGCAGCATGACTGAAACAGTTTCCATTACAAATACACCGCCCATAATAAATAGCACTAATTCCTGGCGTGCAATAATCGCAATGGTTCCCAACGCAGCACCTAAAGATAAAGAACCAATATCGCCCATAAACACTTGAGCAGGATAGGTGTTAAACCATAAAAATCCCAAACCTGCGCCTACGATCGCGGCACAAACAATTGCAACCTCCCCTACCCCAGGTAACGAGGGAATCGTCAAATAACGGGCAAATTCAGCATTTCCTGATGCGTAACAAAATATGCCTAATGCCGCTGCTACCAATACGGTAGGCAAGGTGGCTAAACCATCCAAACCATCGGTTAAATTAACGGCATTACTACTACCTACAATCACAAAGTAGCTGAATAGAATATAGAAACCACCTAGCGGTATTAACCAATCTTTAGAAAAAGGAATTAATAGACTTGTTTCCGTGGGGGTTGCATGTAGATATAAATACACAGCAGCAGCAATGGCAACCACAGATTGCCAAAAATATTTCCAACGCCCGGATAGACCTTTAGAATTGCGCAACACGAGTTTACGATAATCATCTACCCAACCAATCACACCAAACGATAGCGTTACTAACAATACTACCCAAACATAATGATTGGTTAAATCAGCCCAGAATAAAACGGCAATGACAATCGCTACCAAGATGAGTAAACCACCCATAGTAGGCGTACCACTTTTTTCTAAATGGGATTGTGGACCGTCGGTACGTACGGTTTGGCCAACTTTATATTGGCTAAGTTTACGAATCATCACCGGTCCGACTAACAGCGCAATCGATAAAGCCGTCAATGCGCTTAAAATTGCGCGCATCGTAATATAATGAAATGCATTAAAACCACTAAACCATTCGGTTAAATATTCCGTGAGCCAATAGAACATACTCTCTTATCC
>JBIOEC010000035.1:0-8121 GCA_044445645.1 Gammaproteobacteria bacterium
GCTTCTTCCTCTAATCTTTTATGATGCTTCTCTTGTATCGCTTTAAGCTTCGAGGGATCGCTTCCACGTTTTGCATATGTTTTATCAGCTGCGAGTCTTGCAACATCGGTTTTACGCTGAGCTTTTTCTGCATCTGTCACGGGCGGGGGTTTACCATAACCCAGTTCAATTTCGGCTTGCGAGGTGTTAAAAGCAAGTTCTTTTTCCAGGCTATCTAGTGCTCCGCCAGGTTTTTTCATTTCTTGATAAATTTTGCCTGTGGAGGATTTTGGATTGTCCCCTACATGCTTTTCAAATTTTGCTGCAGCGTCAGTTATGGCAAAAGTGTCACCATAGGCTTCAGCCATTATTTTATTAAGTTTAAGTTTTATTATAGTTTGCTCTGCTTCATCTTTAGCCATATCATAGGGAGCCTTAAATAAAAGCTCCAAAGGATTTCTGAATAGAAAAGCACCTATTTTGCCCCAGTCGCTAAAAGGCTCTGGCATGAAAGACCCAAAAGATGTTGGCTTGGCTCCAGCTGCGGTTAATAATGTTTTGAACAGCTGAGTAGCCAGTTTAGTATTATCTGCGCCTGCAGCCTTAGCCGCATTAATCAAATCATGCCCAAGTTCAGCTTGATCGGCTGGAGCAGCGGGTACAACAGCAGCTAATCCAACAGTTATACAGATTATTTGGCATAGTTGTTGCGAGTATGTATCTCGAATGTCAGGAACTTTGAAGTTTTTGTTAGCGCCAATAGCAGCTCCTGTGGCTGTAATTGCTGTTTCAAGTTCATCTTTTCTTATGGTCCCTTACGAGGCGGGCTAAAGACAGCAGTGCCGCCAACGCCTGCAGTTACGGCAACACCTGCGTCTGCCCCTAATCTTTTATGATGCTTCTCATGTATCGCTTTAAGTTTCGAGGGATCGCCTCCACGTTTTGCATATGTTTTATCAGCTGCGAGTCTTGCAACATCAGTTTTACGCTGAGCTTTTTCTGCATCTGTCACGGGCGGGGGTTTACCATAACCCAGTTCAATTTCTGCTTGCGAGGTGTTAAAGGCAAGTTCTTTTTCCAGGCGATCTATTGCTCCGCCAGGTTTTTTCATTTCTTGATAAATTTGGCCTGTGGGGGATTTTGGATTGTCCCCTACATGCTTTTCAAATTTTGCTGCAGCGTCAGTTATGGCAAAAGTGTCACCATAGGCTTCAGCTATTATTTTATCAAGTTTAAGTTCTATTATAGTTTTCTCTGTTTGATCTTTAGCCATATCATAAGGAGCCTTAAATAAAAGCTCCAAAGGATTTCTGAATAGAAAAGCACCTATTTTGCCCCAGTCGCTAAAAGGCTCTGGCATGAAAGACCCAAAAGATGTTGGCTTGCCGCCACCTAAGAGAGAAGGAACATATTCTAAAAAAAACCATCCTATAGCAGGGATAGCAGCAACAGCTAATACCGCGCCTAAAATTCCGAGTCTTATTCCGAAAGAGACCAAAGCACCGATAATTCTAAAGGGAATATGTGCAACATTCATTCGGTAATACTCACTTAAATGTAATTCAAGAGCTTCCAGATCCATAAATTGTGGATCTGGAATCTCAAATAAACCAGCATCATTGCGAGAAAGGGGTAAATTTTCTAAAGAGAGCTTAAACTCAAGTGCAGCAATCGCTTCATATTCTATGTCAGAGGGTATGCTAATGTAATGGGTATCCGGTTCCGTATCATCTGTGGCGGGGCTTATGCTGCCGTCAGCATTAAGCTTGACTAAACGGGTATCGGTAGCTTTAGTGCTGCGAGTTAAGAAACTTGAGGGAAAACCAGCCCAATTAAAAGGTGTGGTTGGAGGTACCACAAAAGCATTCGTGTTGACTTCTTGAGTTTTACCACCAATTTTTCTTTGAGTTTTTTCCACCCAAATATCGCGTTCTTGGCCATTTATCATTATTTTTTCACGTTGGTAGCGGCGCGCAACTTCCATGCCTCCATTTGCAGATTTGAGAGGTCTACAAGCCGCTGGATAGCTTGCGTTGTCTAGGATCGTCAGAAATGAGTAAAAATAACTTGCGACACCCCATTGGTCTGCTTGTGCCGGGACCATGGGATCTCCACCGGCTATTAAATATCGTAATGATTCAGCATCATCCTTTAAATTTTTTACTTCTTTTTCGGCGGTATCTCGCGCTTTTGCTTGTTGTTCTAATGCAGTTAATTGTGTTTCGATTGCCGGTGTTATAGAACTCCCTAAAGTACTTCTTATTTCATCTGCTTGTCTAATGATAGTAGCGGTTGAAGTACTGTTATCTACAATCGAATTTAATCTCCGTGTAATATCTATTACAACTTGTGGAGGTTGCCCAGCGATTGCTGCAATTGTGGCTGTTTTTGCCGCTCCTATGGCCGCTTGTGCTTTTAATTTAGCTTGCTCAGAATAAGGAATATTAGATTCACAGCGCTGCAGGTCGCCAGCTAATCGTATGGGTTGTTTTCTACCATACGTATCGACATCTCTGGTTATATCTGTCTGAGCTGTTGCAAAAGCCGTACCATCTTTGGTGGCATCTGCGGCTGTAGCGGAATTTTTTTCAGTTTCTACTACGTTGATAAAATGGTCACCAAGTTCACAGAGCGCGCGGAAATTGGGGTTGGCACACTTTTCTAATATTCCAGATTGTCTGGTTGCTTGAGCAAAGATAGATGGTACTGCCGGTGGTGGCGTTCTGAGTCGGTTGAAAAAGGTAGCTAGAGTTAGGGGTGCACCTCTTTTCTCGAAGAACAGTTTTAGTATTGCATCTCCCCCGGCTCTTGCTGTATTTTCTAGTGTCGTCCTATCTATACCTAATATCCCGGCTAACCGATTTTTTTCACCATCCGTGAGATGATTAAGAATTATATCTGAAAATACAGGGACCGAAGGTAGAGGTGCAGCTGCGGTTAATAATGTCTTGAATAGCTGAGTAGCCAGTTTAGTATTATCTGCGCCTGCAGCTTTGGCCGCATTAATCAAATCATGCCCAAGCTCAGCTTGATCGGCTGGAGCAGCGGGTTCAGTGACTCCGACAGTTCTACAGATTATTTGGCATAGTTGTTGCGAATATGTATCTCGAATGTCAGGAACTTTGAAGTTTTTGTTAGCGCCAATAGCAGCTCCTGTGGCTGTAATTGCTGTTTCAAGTTCATCTTTTCTTATGGTCCCTTGTCTTGCAGCAGCAGCTGCTGCTGCTGGGCCTATTAATCCTAGTGCGCCTTCAGCTTGGCCTATCAATTCAGCTGCTCTTAATGCCTTTGTGCGTAGCCCCGGATAATTAGGATCTGCATTATTAAGCTTATCTATCCCTCTTGGGGGAACTAAGGCATCCCCCATTTTTGCAACTCTATGAAGATTGCGAGCATCCTGAAGGGCTACCAGTTGCTCACGTAAACGAGTTTTTTGGTCAGCAGTAAAAACATCTGCCCCGGCAGCATCTTTACTGTTAATAAATGTCTGCAAGTCAGCACGGCCAGTGGGCGTGTCTAGGTGATCCAGAAGTTTTTCTAATATGTTATTCTGATCTAACACATCCAGAGGGGTGATTTTTAAAATCGTTTCTAAATCGGCCTGGTGTGCCGGTAGTATTTTATACCATTCCCATCTTAAATCAGCATATGAAGCTAATGCATCTGGGGTAGTAAAACGAGCATGTGCGGGAGGGGTCGTAGGGTTGGCAGGGAAGCCTCCCAGGGTTTGGGTTTTTATAAATGCGGCAGCAAACTGATTTTCAGTAAGTTCAGCTATGTTTTTGCCGGTACTTTGACGAACTTCCTCCACCAAAACTTGTAAAAACTCCGTGAATGCTTTAAGTTTGTCTGCTTCAGTAGCCGTGCTTTGCAGTATATCCGTATATACGGTTTGGAGGACGCCAGATGGCTCACGTATTCTTAGCCAATGTAGTAGGATTTGACCTATCGAGCCTCCAACTTTCGAAATAATGGCAATATTTGCCGGATCGTAAATATTTTCAGTACCTGTATGTTTACGTAACTCTTCCGCAAATTGAATGAGTTGCCTTTGTACGGTTACTGGCATAGTTCCTGGTACGATTTTGCGGAATCGATCAGCTGATTCAGTTTCATATTCTTCTCGCGTAAATTCTTCAGTAGCATTAGGTTCATGTTGACCAGGTTCTATAGGGATAGTACCCGAAGGTCCAGTTATGTCGTGAAGAAGTTGAGAAAAATTAATCCAATTAGGTGCTTCTAGTAATTCTGTTGGCGAAAGCAGCCGGGGAAGATTTACGGGAGATACGGGTGCTGGCATATTTTAATACTCAACTATGAAAGTTAACTAATTGTAGCATGAAATTTGTAATAGTGTACAACGAACTACTAAAGAATAGCACAACTGAAATAAAACAAAGTGAAGATATCCTGGAAGAAGCTATTGACAGAGCAACAAACTCCGGTAAAATTAGCACTCATCGATTGAGAGTGCTAAAGCACGCTCGTAGGCCATTTAATTACGGAGAAACGTTATGAGTAAAGTTATTCCTTTACATGATCGTTTAGTAGTAGAACGATTGGAACAAGAACAAAAATCACCAGGTGGTATTGTAATCCCAGATAATGCGAAAGAAAAGCCTATTCGCGGTAAAGTGATTGCAGTGGGAAAAGGTAAAGCATTGGACAATGGTAATGTACGTCCCTTGGAAGTTAAAGAAGGCCAAGTGGTGTTGTTTGGTAAATATGCAGGTACAGAAGTAAAATTGGAAAGCAAAGAAGTATTGGTATTACGTGAAGACGATGTATTAGCCATCATTGAAGATTAATTCAACCTCGCATCGCGAGAAGAAAATTAATTATTTTTATTTTTAAGGAGACAAAATTATGTCAGCAAAAGAAGTGATATTTGGTAGTGCCGTGCATAGCGCATTATCTGCCGGTGTAGATGTGCTAGCGAATGCCGTGAAAGTAACTTTAGGTCCTAAAGGCCGTAATGTGGTATTACATAAATCTTTTGGTTCACCCACTATTACTAAAGATGGTGTGTCGGTTGCCAAAGCTATTGACGAATTACCTAATCGTTTTGAAAACCTAGCTGCGCAAATGTTGAAAGAAGTTGCTTCGCAAACTTCTGATGCTGCAGGTGATGGTACCACTACAGCAACTGTATTAGCGCAAGCTATTTTCAAAGAAGGTTTGAAAGCAGTAGCTGCGGGTATGAATCCAATGGATTTGAAACGTGGTATTGATAAAGCAGTTGTAGCCGCAGTTGAGCAATTGAAAAAAATGTCAGTTCCTTGCAAAGATGATAAAGCTATCGCGCAAGTGGGCACCATTTCTGCTAACTCTGATTTAGAAATTGGGGAAATCATTGCCAGCGCTATGGCTAAAGTGGGTAAAGAAGGTGTGATCACTGTTGAAGATGGTTCTGGTTTGCAAAACGAATTAGATGTTGTAGAAGGTATGCAATTCGATCGTGGTTATTTATCACCTTACTTTGTTACCAATCAACAAAATATGTCTTGCGAATTGGAAAACCCATTAATCCTGTTAGTGGACAAGAAAATTTCTAACATTCGTGAAATGTTGCCTATATTGGAAGCAGTTGCAAAATCAGGCCGTCCATTATTGATCGTAGCTGAAGATGTAGAAGGTGAAGCCTTAGCAACTTTAGTGGTAAACACCATTCGTGGTATTGTTAAAGTATGTGCGGTTAAAGCTCCTGGCTTTGGTGATCGTCGTAAAGCAATGTTGCAAGATATTGCTACCTTAACCGGTGCTAACGTGATCGCTGAAGAAGTGGGTCTTACTTTAGAACATACTAAAATAGAAGATTTAGGTAATGCTAAACGTATTACTGTGACCAAAGAAAACACCACGATTATTGATGGTGGTGGTAATTCAGGTGATATCAAAGGCCGCGTAGAACAAATTCGTGCGGAAATTGAAAATACCACATCGGATTACGATCGTGAAAAATTGCAAGAACGCGTAGCTAAATTAGCCGGCGGTGTTGCAGTGATCAAAGTAGGTGCTGCCACCGAAATGGAAATGAAAGAAAAGAAAGCTCGTGTTGAAGATGCATTACATGCAACACGCGCTGCAGTTGAAGAAGGTGTGTTACCAGGCGGTGGTGTAGCGTTAATTCGTGCATTACAAGCATTAGACAACATTAAAGTAGATAACGAAGATCAAAGCACCGGTGTTAACATTGCACGTCGTGCGATGGAAGCTCCTTTACGCCAAATCGTTACCAATGCGGGTGGCGAATCTTCTGTTGTGGTCAATCGCGTGAAAGAAGGTAAAGCGAACTTTGGTTATAACGCTGCTAATGATACCTTTGGTGACATGATGGAAATGGGTATTTTAGATCCAACCAAAGTGGTACGTACAGCGCTACAAAACGCTGCTTCAGTTTCTGGTTTAATGATTACCACCGAAGCAATGGTAGCTGAAATACCTAAGAAAGATGAACCCACAACTGGCGGTATGGGCGGTATGGGTGGTATGGACGGCATGATGTAATCGCCAACTATTCTAACTGTAGTAATAAAAACCCCGCTTTTAGCGGGGTTTTTATTAGATTAGTGGGGCTGAAATTTAGAGTTGGGATTATAATTTATGCTCAATAAGCTGTCCGGTTAAAT
Source organism: Gammaproteobacteria bacterium (assembly GCA_044445645.1). Taxonomy (GTDB): domain Bacteria; phylum Pseudomonadota; class Gammaproteobacteria; order JBIOEC01; family JBIOEC01; genus JBIOEC01. Next base: position 6,609 of record JBIOEC010000035.1, read on the forward strand.
ACTTGTGTATTATGCTGGATAATAAGCTTTGATAGGCTAATCCTTCACGTAGAGCTTTTTCTTGAATACGCATAAAATCCCATTCGGTCATACGCAAACTGACCCGTCGATTTTTATTTGCATGCATCTTGGCAGCATCTTGATAGTATTTTATTTTATCTTTTAAATGAGGCACACTTTTTAGCCTTCCACTTTCGATGGCTGCTAAAATTTCTTGTTCTTCTAAATCTAAATGTTGTTTAGTATGTTTCATTTTTTATCCCTCAGGTAATCACGAGTTGCTTTTCTATTATGGAAAGCAATTTTTAGAAAAATTTTTTCTTCATCTTCCACAAACGGGACATATACAACATAATCTTGTATGTCCAAAACAAAAATATACTGGTGTTCATATTGAGGATTTGAATGAGGTAAGATATCCAAGATTTTATCTTCTTCAATAGCCACGGTTATAGCCTCAAAGCTTAATCCTCTTTGGGTTATTAATTGTTTGTTTTTTTCTTCATCCCATTCAATTCTTTTCATGAATGTCACTTAAAGAGGGTTAATGTACACATTATAGCATGCATTTAAGCTATGGTAAATGAAAAAATAATGCACGAAGATCTAAGCACCGGTGTTAACATTGCACGTTGTGCGATGGAAGCTCCTTTATGCCAAATCTTTACCAATGCGAACCCGGATAAGAGTGGAATTGTTTTAGCTAGGAATAAGATAGATCTTTCTATTGCGGATAGTCGCTTTTGGATAATGGCATGGGTAATTATTTTTTCCATTGCGGCGCAAGTCTGTGAATTGAGCCAGACATTCTTGGATATTAGAGAAATTTAAATGGGCTAAAATTTCTGAACTTAAATCCCACCAGGCAACTTCTTGCAAAAGGCTAATGATCTCTGGGGAAAAGCGATATTTAAGAACGCGTGCAGGATTCCCGGCTGCAATAGCGTAGGGTGGAATATCACGAGTTACTATTGCACCAGCGCCAATTACTGCGCCGTTCCCGATATTCAAACCGTGCATAATCATGGCTTGTTGTCCGATCCAAACATCATGGCCTATGAGGGTAGGAGGTATAGGCGTAGCGTAAGATACTTTTTCTGATGGGGGACTAATTAAGTGTTTATCATCAAATTGAAATGGATGTGTGCTTAACCAATCGAGAGGATGACCTTTAGCTTCTAGACCTAGCACTACATTTTTTCCGATAGAGCAAAACCGTCCAATTTTATCTACAGCTAATAGTTCGCTGCCATTGCGAATATAAGTGTGAGCACCGATGCTTAAATTTTTCGCTTTAATTTTTATCTTACCCAGGGTTAAAGGTGCCTCTAAGTCCAGAGCAGACCTTGCACTGATATCTTTCCAGCGCGGTAGCTTAATACCCATGGCGCGCAAACGGTAATTGTTAATTATATTGTTTATCATTGATTTTTCATGCTAGCATTTTTATGTTGCATAAGAGTAACATAAGTTGTTATGTAAATTAAACGTAACTACTCACTCTGTAGAAAAA
>JBIOEC010000036.1:0-8114 GCA_044445645.1 Gammaproteobacteria bacterium
ACCTGTATTAGTATAATTAATCTTTTTTAAGACTTTCTTGCATGTATGTCTGCGCAAGAAGTAAATAAAACTGAATTGGATCTTTACATTATTAATGTGGTCAAAAAATTGCGATTGGAAATTAATATGCCGCAAGCGGTTCTTGCAATTAAGTTAGGCGTATCGGATGCGTTTATAGGTCAGATTGAGAATCCTAAACACAGGGCTAAATACAACCTTGCCCACATCAACAAGCTTGCTCAAATATTTAATTGCAGCCCCAAGGATTTTCTACCGGAAAAACCTATTATCTGAAAAACCGATAATTGCATTTTACGTTAAGGCCGTTTATCCAACCCGCCTTTGCCCTCAAGCGCAAGAGGCCAAAGACGAAAAAGCCTTACCCCTCTGAATATTTTTGGCTTTGGCAGGTTATCGCCCTGAAAAGCACAGGCTTCATTCGTTTGCTCGTTCTCATATTTTAATAAGGGTTTAAATCATTCATCTAAAGTAAAAATCCTTATTGACAATACCAAGTAATACTTAGTGAAGTTTTTGCTTTCCCTCCCGTCCTTCGTTTAACGATGCGAGGCTTACCAAAAAGCAATATAGACCTATATATAATTGAAAAGGTTAAGAAATTACGTACGGAACACAAGATTAGCCAAGCCGTTCTTGCTACTAAGTTGGATGTATCGGACGCATTCATCGGTCAAATTGAAAATCCGAAACATACATCTAAATACAGTATGGTACAGTTAAACAAACTGGCCAAAATATTTAATTGCAGTCCGCGTGATTTCTTACCGGAAAAGCCACTTTAATACCCATCTATATCGGACGTCCTGAATCAAATCCTTGTGCAAAACAGAGACTTCATTCATTCGCTTGCCTAATCGCTACATTATCGGCACCGCTGCCGACTGTAATAGTCGCAGAGACGCTATGGCTTGATCCATGGTTATGAGCGAAACTGTTCCAGGACTATCGTTTGCTATATATGCGTGAGTGCATTGCCAATAATATCTGCTATAACTCTGCTCCGGTGAATACAAGATTTGCTGATGAACTTGTGGTTTGGAACTGTGTTGCATTGCCTGCTGACAGCCCCGAAGCAACTGTAAGATTTACACTATACGAATTAAGATTGGCACTAGCAAAAGTTACTGAAGTACAGGTGTGGGACGCGCCTGTGGAGTCTGAAACTCCAAAATGAGAGGCAGATGATATTGAGATGCCATTTACAGGCACCCGTGTTGCAACAGGCGTAAAGAATGTAATAAACGCGGATGTGCCGTTGGTGCATTGCCCCTGAGCTATTCCAGTAACAGAATTGCCGCCAGTATTAATTCCAGGCAGGTAGTATTGTGAGACGGCATACTCAAGTGATATTGGGCAGAATTCAGGAGATGGAGGAGCAGAGTTTAACCCAGTCGCTACCCCCGGTGTCACTCTTATATCCCACTCAAAAACCTCAACCGATTTCCCGCTTGTACTGAAGTTATTACCAAAATCTATAGTTGCTTCTAGACCGTTTGCGGTGCCGGAGGCCGTTGCAAAGGTATAAGCTACAGTTGTTAGTGTAGCATTAGCACATGCTTGTAAGGACACGGCATTAACATCCGTTGTGGGTGTTGACCAATTATCGGCTGATCCAGCATGTTTAATAGTCAAAGTAGGTGTAATCGAACTTCCTGTATTATTATAGACCTTTGCCTGGACCGTCACCTGTGCCGTAGCATTAGGATATAATTGAGCTGCGAGAAACGACTCAATACGCTGCTTGATTAAAACATCCGTAACACTGGTTGCCCCGGTAACTTTGAGACCGTATCTTGTTGCGTTTCTGCCCGCTGTTTGCGCCCAGGGGACGTTTGCTCCTGTACAGCCCACAATCCAGCCATCTGCCGTATAAGCTGGGGTTCCGGCTGTTATTGTACCGCTTGTTCCGCGCTGCCAAACATCAAAAGCTGCATTACGGAACTTATTTATAAAACCTCCAGGAAAATAACTTTGCATGGTAGTGGAGAGAGCTGAAGAAACCGCCGCCAGAGAATTATCTGAAGCATTTGCCGTAGAACCCGTAAGGTTTCCCTTAATAGTATTGGCCGCCATCTGTGCTGCTTTTGCATTCGTAACTTTGTTATTCGCTATGGTAACAGCGCCGGTATTAGCAAGCGTCGCATCACCCGACATGGCAACACCTGTTGCAACATTAGAGCCATTTCCAACAAGAAACTTGGCAGAGGTAAGAGCAGCAAGCGATGCCACTACATCGCCTGCTGTTGGACTAATGGTTAATGTTCCATCAGAATTTGACACTGATGAAACGGCATTGCGGGTTGCTGATAAGGTAAACTGAATATTCTGTGCCGCAGAATTGCTACTGAATACAAGCGTAAGTGCATCGCCGACTGCCACTGTATTCGCACCAGTTGCCGCAACATTTTGAGCAGTAGAGGTCACGGAAATACTGCTAAGCCCGGTGATATTCGTGCCGTTTATCTGTAAAGCTGCCGTAACAGAGCCACTTGATGTTTGAATCTGGTATACTTCGGTCACCGTATACCCGAACGGTGCATAAGTATCGAGATCATAGGTAAGCCCGGCATTCAGATTTTGGAGGTAAACTTGCTTGGAAATTGTCAATGTTGTACTCATTATCTGTTCCTATCATCGTTAGAATTACGTATCATAAATATCGGCATCGAATCTATTTTCATAGTCAATATCTGTTCAGCAACCGAACCAGCTTGTTCCTAAAGCCATGTAAGATGCAGGAATAGGGGGAGAGGATGGTTGAATGAATTTTCCAAAACCGATAGCGCCAAAATTGCTATCAAGGGTAATTGTGGTAGAACTTGTATCTGTTGCAGTATTTATAACTAAGACAGTGTCATTACCATTCCCTACAACATAGGCTTGGCTGCCATCCGGAGTGATGGCCACACCAAGAGGAGCGGCATAGAACCGAATGGGATAACCCGTCCCTGTTTTAACAGTATTTGTAGATGTATCAATCACATCAATTGAATCATCACTTGATTTTGCAACATACGCTTTTGCACCATCTGGCGTAATATCTATGCCAAATGGATCACTTTGGGTAAAAGGAGTCAGCGGAGAGGTAAGAGATATAGTTACAGAAACAGCGTCAGTTGCAGTGTTAATAACTGAGACTGTACCGGGAGTTGTCTGATTTGTAACATAGCCCAACGTTCCAGCAGGATTAACCGCAACGTCAGTAGGGCTAGTACCCACACTAACAGGATAACCAGCGCCTGTTTTGACAGTATTCGTCGATGTGTCAATTACTGAAACTGTAGCGGAGCTTTGGTTCGTTACATAAGCCTTTGTGCCGTCGGGTGTAAAATCAATGCCAAGTGGTTTTGTACCTAGACCAGTGATGGTAGCAGAAACGGTATCTGTAGCTGTATCGATAACAGATACTGTAGAAGCAGAGTTATTTATAACATAAATATGTTTTCCATCAGGAGTTACAGCTAACCCCAAAGGTTGGCTGCCAACACTTATAGGATAGCCCGTTCCAGTTTTGACAGTACTTGTCGATGTATCAATTACAGAAACCGTGTTATCATGGGAATTTGTAACATAAGCTTTAGTGCCGTCTGGGGTAACCGCCGCTCCATATGGCCCATTGCCTGCAGTAAGGGTAGCAATTAAGGTATTCGTGGCGGTATCAACAACATAGACCACGTTACCAGGCTGATTAGTGATATAAGCGTTGACCATATATTGCTCAATTTAATATTAGTTTTATGACATACTGTAGCCCGTTAAAAAAAATAAAGAAAGTACAATTTTCAGAAACTATTTTAAGTGATTTATGATAAGCTTTCGATTTTTACACGCTTCAATATAGTTAGGATTGATTTCAATAGCTTTGTCTAAACTTGCTAATGCTTCACTATATTGCCTTAAATTATAAAGAGCAATGCCACGATTGTTATATGCCTCAGCATGATTTGGCTCTATAGCAACGACCTTGTTATAATTTACCAATGCGTCCTCATCTCGATTGAGTCTTTGTAATGCAAGACCAAGATTGTAGTAAGCCTCAACATAATCGGGTTTTATGATAATTGCTTTCTCCAATAACCTAATGCCTTCTACAAAATTACCTTGCTGAAAACAAATTGTGCCTAACATATTGGCCACATCCACACGTTCAGGATAAGAAACCAGCAAGCTTTGATAGAGTTTTTGCGCATCATCTAGGTTGCCTATTTTGTGCAATGCGATTGCTTTTGAGAATAAATCGTCAGCAGATGGTATCTGTTGTACCGACTTTGGAATACTTTTATAAGCTGACGGCATTTTTTTCAAATCAGAGTTAGAGGAAAAAGCAGCCAACTCAGCATTCACCTTTGCTATCACACTCTCCCAATCACCTAGATCATGCTGACGGAATAAACGGGCAGTGGGATACCAAGGGCTATCTTCCCTATTGAGCATCCATCTAAAATCCGGTTCGGCATGCAGAAGAATCCATACATTCTTGCCCAATGCTCCGACAAGATGCGCTACGGAAGTATCAACCGATATGACAATATCCATTTCCGATATTAATGCCGCTGTATCGGAAAAATCTTTTAAGTTATTTTTGAATGATATAATTCTACTTTTTTCTAAAACCATTTCATCCTCTGGTTTGATTTCTGTCTGAAGTGCGTAAAAGTCAAAATCAAAATTCAATAACGGGGTTAAGAGTTTAAGCGCAATACTGCGGTTATTGTCATGTTTGTGCTCTGGGTTGCCAGACCATACCAAACCAATTCGTGGCTTAACTTTTAGGCCCAAGTTATCTCGCCATAATTTAAGTTTTTCAGGAGTAACATGAAGGTAGGGAACATCGGCGGGAATTGTATCTAATAAGGTTCCCAATGCCAATGGTAGACTCATAAGTGGGCAATGAAAATCAAAATCAGGAATTGGCGACCCATGTGTAATCACATGCAATGTGCCTTTGAGAGTAGAAACAAGATTAATCAGAGAGGTCGGAACATATAATATTACTTTGGCACCCAATGCCTCTACCATTGGTGCATATCGGCAGAATTGAATTGTATCCCCAAGCCCTTTTTCTGCATGTATGAAGATAGTTTTCCTGGTTAAAGATTCTTTACCTAGCCATAAAGGTTTTTGGAAAATCTTAACTTCATCCCCATCTCTTTCTATGCTGCTTCTCTTCCAGCGCCATTCGTGTAATTTCCATCCTTCTTTATAATCTCCTAATAATAAGGCGAGCAAACCTTTGCTCCAATATGCATCAGGATTGTTGGGATTAATGGCAATGGCTTTATCATAACTTTTCAGAGCCTCACTATACTGTTTCAGATGATATAGAGTAATGCCACGATTATTATATGCTTCTGCTAAATTGGGATTTATAGCGATAGCTTTATCATAACTTTTTAATGCTTCTTCATACCGCTTTAGATGCTGTAAGGCTATGCCACGGGTGTTGTATGCTTGGGAAAAATTAGGATTTATCGCAATGGCTTTATCACAACTTATTAGCGCATCGCTTCCTCGTTTGAGGTGACACAAAACAACCCCGCGAGTGTTATATGTCTCAGCATAGCTAGGACTAAGTGCAATAGCTTTATCACAACTTTCCAACGCTTCGTCATCTTGTTTTAGATTATATAAAGCAACTCCGCGGTTGTTATACGCCTCAGCGTAATTAGGATTAATCGCAACCGCTTTATCGAAACTTATCACTGCTGCGCTGTATTTATTTATATTAGTTAGCGCAATGCCAAGGTTATTATATACCCCTGCCTCATTTGGATTGAGTATGATTGCGTTTTCCAATAACTCTATAGCTTCTTCTGAATTGCCTCTTTGAACCTGCAATGCTCCAAGCAATGCTATAGCTTTTGCATCCTTTGGATGAGAAGCCAGTAACTTTTTATAAATCTTTTCTGCTTCATCTAAATTCCCAGCCCGATGCAAAGCAACTGCTTGTGCAAATAAATCAGCAGTAGGTAGTATTTTCCGATTCTCGCGTTGTTTCTTCATTTGCAAGCCAATCTTGTTGTAAAATTAGATTTGAATACAGAATCCATTAATGCCGCATATAACTAACGCTTATCAGAAAACTGTACATATAGTAACAGCGTTATACAACTTCCGACATATTGCGCATAGCGTCAGGGTCTCCCGGACACTCTTTAAGTATAGCTTTCCATTGATTTCTCGCTTCTGCATGGTCACCCCGTTCAGTTGCTATAATGGCTAGGTTCCTCCGCGTCAGGTGGCCATAAATTCCCTGATCGATACTACAGAATTTATCAGGGCGTTTTAAATTCAGTATCTTGTTCAAACAAGTTTCCGCTTCCAGTGTACTACCGAGATACCGATAAGCTATGGCCTTACGGAAAAGCAATTCGGCATCTTGCGGGTCAACCGATAATCCCTGATTACAGATACGTAGTGAATCTTGCAAGTTTCCAAGTATTTGATAAGCCCATGCCGTCATGCCAAAAAGTTTACGACGTAATGAATCCATAGATTCCGCGTTAGAAATATTGGACAAGCTTTTTAAGAAATAATTTAATGCTTCCTGCCATTGCTGACGTTCAAAACTTATCATTCCTAGATTAAATAATAGGAATGCATCATTGGGGCAGGAATCAAGCTCCTTAAGCAGTATATTCAAATCACGCTGGCGTTTCATTGCTTTTGCGCTGGCATTTACATACCCGGTATGTCGCACGGTTATGTCAGTCCAAAGAATAGGGATATGGGCAGCGTTTAAGGCCGGTAAAATCTGTTCATGAACCTTATATACCCAACGAATATTATCCATGCGTGGAAATAGGCGTATATGGTCAACCACGATATGCCCACTGTTATTTATTCTATCGGGATCACTAGCACAACGCACCACATAGGCATTTTTTTGATTGGAGCGCAGAATTTTAAGAAGTGATTCAAGTTTATTTCTTTCTGGGGGATCAAAAACATCGTCTGCATCCATCCAAAATACGTAATCTCCCGTGGCATTAGCAAGCGACACATTCCTTGCTGCTGCAAAATCATCCACCCAGATAAAATCAATTATTTTGGCACCGAATTGCTGTGCTATTTTTTTGGTTCTGTCGGTACTGCCTGTGTCCACAATGACTATTTCTTCAAAAAGTCCGCGCACTGATTCCAGGCAAATTGGAAGATTATGTTCCTCATTGCGCACAATCATGATCAGGCTGACTTTGGCTATTTTAATAGGTTCAGGCATCGTTTGATCCATTTCTTGGCATTATAGTTTGAGGTCAGATTAATTAACTAACAGCATTATATATCCATTTATTCATCAAAATCCAGTCTGGCATTTTATCCACTCCCCGTACCCCTAAAATTCCAGCAGTTTACCCGATCATAGCACTTTAAAATGGCTTTTAGATTTATAGGCACGTGTTTGTTTGATTTCATTTGAATGTTGGTTTAGGCAAATTGAGGCGTATGCCGAAATGACGTTGGTCTTACTAAAGCAAGCGGAGGATTCATTCATTTGCCTGCTTATGGCATTACCCCGGTCGCGATTTCATCGGGACCAGGGGTCGGGCTTTACGCTGTATCTTCTCACGAAGGATGCCGCTTCAATCCACTAATACGGTATCCTTGTCAAAAAAACCGCTTCACTCATTCGCTCCATAAACTCCGCTCATTCATTCCAGCAATTTTTCTGACCGCACGGCAAGAGCCTTATTGTCGGATGCCAATGCCGCAAATCCCAACGCTATCCGGCAATAAGGCACTTGCCTACTGCCACCCCGCTGAAAAACGGTTTAAGGGGTGAACCAAGCCCTTCGGGTGCTATGGCCGGTAATTGTAACCAGCTGGCAGTTCACCCTTTAAACCTAAAGAAAAACAATACAACGCTTCACGCCAATTCACCTGTTTATTATCCCTACTGTTTCCCCCTGATTAAGCTGCATTATATGGCCTTTTTTATTGAGTTTGACTTCATTTGACTTTTGCTTGAGGCAAATTTATCCCCCTTCGGCAGTCAAGGCCATGCAAGTGCCGCATTAAAAAATCTCCACACCTCGTTTCACTTCGAGTAGTATTTTTTGCGGCAGCCTTGCCTGCCAGCCCTACGCACAAGT
>JBIOEC010000037.1:0-8079 GCA_044445645.1 Gammaproteobacteria bacterium
GGTTATTATCATTATTCCTATTCTGTGGTGCGTGGCTGTGATCGCATTATCCCTGTGGACATTTATGTGCCTGGATGCCCGCCAACGGCAGAAGCTTTGTTATATGGCATTATTCAATTGCAGAAAAAGATTCAAAGAACGAATACTATCGCCAGAGGATAGCTAAAAAAAGGTTTTTTCAAATATGCTCGATCAACATGAAAAATTAACTCACTTAGCAACAGCACTTCGCGAAGAGTTCAATGGCAACATCGATAGTTTAACGTTAATCAATAATGAATTAACCATTGAAGTTAAAGAACAACAATGGCATGCCATGGCCCATGCATTAGTAAAAAATGAGGCATTTGCTTTTGAACAGCTAACAGATTTATGTGGCGTGGATTATTTGCATTATGGTTTGAATCAATGGGAAACTGAGCAAGCAACTTCCACCGGGTTTAGCCGCGGTGTAGAAGAGACGCCAACCTATGATGTGAAATGGACATTACCCCGTTTTGCCGTGGTATATCATTTATTATCCATCACGCATAATTGGCGGTTGCGAGTGCGGGTATTTTTAGCCAACGATCCACCCATGATTGAAACAGTCACCGATATTTGGCCATGTGCTAATTGGTTTGAACGAGAAGCTTTCGATTTATTTGGGATTTTATTTAACAACCATCCCGATTTACGTCGCATATTAACCGATTATGGGTTTATGGGTTATCCTTTCCGCAAAGATTTTCCTTTAAGCGGAGAGGTCGAGGTGCGCTACGATCCAGAACAACAACGCGTGATTTATCAACCCGTAACTATACAGCCACGTACACTAGTTCCTCGAGTGGTACGGCATGATAATCGCTATTTACATCCAAGCAATGAGAAGTAGTATGAAATACAAAAAAGCAATGGGGGTTGGTCAAGGGGGAGTGGCGCAGCTCTCCCCCTTGACCGCGGAGCGCGGCTTAGCCGCGCGTAGCGTAGAAACCAGGAAGAAGTAGTATGGCCAATATTCAAAACTACACTGTCAATTTTGGACCGCAACATCCAGCAGCGCATGGCGTATTGCGTCTCGTGTTAGAAATGGATGGCGAAACAGTACAACGTGCGGATCCACATATTGGCTTATTACATCGCGCCACTGAAAAGTTGGCAGAAAGTAAACCGTATAATCAAAGTATTGGTTATATGGATCGGCTAGATTATGTATCGATGATGTGTAATGAGCATAGTTATGTATTGGCCATGGAAAAATTACTCGGTATCACCCCACCGTTACGCGCGCAATATATTCGTGTGATGTTTGATGAAATCACTCGCATATTAAATCATTTATTATGGTTAGGTGCCCACGGATTAGATATTGGTGCGATGACGGTATTTCTCTACACCTTTCGTGAACGCGAAGATTTAATGGATTGCTATGAAGCAGTTTCTGGCGCACGCATGCATGCTACCTATTATCGCCCGGGTGGCGTTTATCGTGATTTGCCGGATACGATGCCCAAATATCAACCGTCCAAATGGCACAATGAAAAAGAAACCAAAAAACGTAATGCTAATCGTGAAGGTTCCTTACTCGATTTTATTTGGGATTTCACCGAACGTTTTCCCAAGTGTGTAGATGAATATGAAACGCTATTAACCGACAATCGCATTTGGAAACAACGTACTGTGGATATTGGCATTGTATCTCCAGAACGCGCTATCCAATTAGGTTTTACCGGGCCCATGTTACGCGGTTCGGGTGTGGCTTGGGATTTGCGCAAGAAACAACCGTATGAAGTATATCACCACTTAAATTTTGCTATTCCAGTAGGCAAAAATGGTGATAGTTATGATCGTTATTTAGTGCGCATGGCGGAGTTCCGCCAATCGAATGAAATTATTCGCCAATGTGTGGAATGGTTACGCCAAAATCCAGGGCCAGTGGTCGCAGATGATTACAAAGTTGTTCCACCTAAACGGGCGGTTATGAAAGAAGATATGGAATCATTAATTCAACAATTTAAGTTGTTCACCGAAGGATTTTGCATTCCTGCTGGCGAGGCGTATGCCGCGATTGAACATCCTAAAGGTGAGTTTGGAGTTTATTTAATTTCCGATGGTGCAAATAAACCCTATCGAGTAAAAATTAGAGCAGCAGGCTTTCCACATTTAGCAGCCTTAGATGAAATGTCGCGTGGTCATATGTTAGCCGATGTGGTAACGCTAATTGGTACGCAAGATATCGTTTTTGGTGAAGTTGATAGGTAGGCGAAGTTAGAAATTGCTGAAACATAGGTAAATATAATGACAGATGTAAATTTGCTTACACAAGAAGATAAACAAGTTATCGATCATTGGGTGGCTAAGTTTCCACAAGATCGTAAACAATCAGCATTATTGGCGGCACTCACCCAAGTGCAAAACACCAATGGCGGCTGGCTATCGCGTGATTTATTAGATGCAGTTGCTAATTATTTAGATTTGCCCAAAATCAATGTTTATGAAGTTGCTACTTTTTATTCGTTGTATGAGTTAGAGCCAGTGGGTAGTCACAAAATTGAAGTATGCACCAATATTTCTTGTATGCTGTGTGGTTCAGATGAAGTCGTGCAGCGATTGCAAGAACGTTTAGGAATTAAATTAGGCGAAACCACTCCGAATGGAAAAATTACGTTGCGCGAAGTGGAATGTATCGCTGCCTGCACAGCAGCTCCAGCCATTATCGTAGATGGTATTTATCATGAGAATTTAACCGCACAAAAAGTGGATAGTATTTTGGAGAATCTGAATTAATTATGACGAACCCCATACCTCAAGATTTAGTCTGCTATCGCACACGTCACTTTGATCAGCCGTGGACTTTAGAAAATTATTTAAAAGTAGGTGGTTATCAAGTTTGGCAGAGAATTTTGCAAGAAAAAACACCGCCTGAACAAATCATAAATGAATTAAAAACCGCCTCATTGCGTGGACGCGGTGGTGCTGGTTTTCCAACCGGATTGAAATGGAGTTTTATTCCGCGTAATGCGCCAGGACAAAAATATGTAGTTTGCAATTCTGATGAAAGCGAACCTGGAACCTGCAAAGATCGCGATATTATGCGCTACAATCCTCATCAGTTAATAGAAGGTTTTGCGATTGGTGCTTACGTGATGGGCGCCACTAAAGGCTATAACTATATGCGGGGAGAGTTTTTAGAGCCTTTCGCGCGGTGTGAACAAGCTGTAAAAGAAGCTTACACCAAAGGCTTTTTAGGGAAAAATATTTTAGGTTCTGGTTTCGATTTTGATATGTACAATGCCTTAGGTGCAGGTGCTTATATTTGCGGTGAAGAAACGGCGTTGCTGGAATCTTTAGAAGGAAAGAGAGGAATGCCGCGATTTAAACCGCCATTTCCTGCAAATTTTGGTTTATATGGTCATCCTACTACGATTAATAACACAGAAAGTTACGCTTCAGTACCTACAATTTTGCAATATGGTGCTGACTGGTTTTTAAGTTTGGGTAAACCTAATAACGGGGGCACCAAAATATTTTCTGTATCGGGTCATGTTAACCGTCCTGGAAATTATGAAATTCCGATGGGAACATCTTTCAAAGATTTATTAGCCTTAGCAGGCGGGGTACGCAATGGACACAAATTAAAAGCAGTGATTCCCGGTGGTTCTTCAGTTCCCATATTGACGGGCGAAGCCATGTTGGAATGCGATATGGATTATGATTCTATTGCTAAAGCCGGTTCAATGTTAGGTTCTGGCGCCGTGATCGTGATGGATGAAACCACATGCATGGTGCGCGCGTTGACGCGTATTGCCTATTTCTATTATGAAGAATCGTGTGGACAATGCACGCCATGTCGTGAAGGAACCGGTTGGTTGTGGCGAATGTTAAAGAAAATTTTATCGGGCGAAGGTAGCATGAACGACCTATCTTTGCTTGAAGACGTTTCGAATAAAATTATGGGACGTACAATTTGTGCCTTAGGTGATGCGGCAGCAATGCCGGTGATTAGTTTTATTGAAAACTTTCGCGATGAGTTTGTCTATTTTATTGAGCATAAAAGATCGATGGTAACCAAATGACGCTAGAAATCGAAATAAACGGTCAGAAATTACAAGCAGAACCCGGAACTATGATTATCCAGGCTGCAGATGATGCGGGAGTTTATATTCCACGCTTTTGCTATCATAAAAAATTATCGATTGCGGCTAATTGTCGCATGTGTTTAGTTGAAGTGGGTGGTGCGCGCAAACCCATGCCTGCGTGTGCTACACCTGTAGCGGCTGGCATGAAAGTATTTACCCAGTCACCGCTTGCAGTAGACGCCCAGCGTGCTGTAATGGAATTTTTATTAATTAATCACCCATTGGATTGCCCAATCTGTGATCAAGGTGGTGAGTGTGAGTTGCAAGATTTATCGATGGGATACGGCAGTGATATTTCGCGGTATAACGAAGGCAAGCGTGTGGTTGAGGATAAAAACATTGGTCCTTTAATCAAAACCGATATGACCCGGTGCATCCAATGTACTCGTTGTGTGCGTTTTGGGGATGAAATTGCCGGTATGCCAGAGTTAGGTGCAGTGGGTCGTGGTGAGCACATGGAAATCACTACGTATCTTGAACATAATATGCAATCAGAGTTATCTGGAAATATTATTGATTTATGCCCGGTAGGTGCATTAACCAATAAACCTTATCGTTATACAGCACGTGCTTGGGATTTATCACAATATGCTAGTATCGCGCCGCATGATTGTGTAGGTTCTCATCTATTTGTGCATACAGTACGTGGTAAAGTAAAACGCGTGGTGTCAAAAGATTGCGAAACGATTAATGAGACCTGGTTGTCCGATCGAGATCGATATAGTTGTTTTGGGTTGTATCATGCAGAACGTTTAGCCCAACCACAAGTTAAAATAGAAGGTGTATGGCAAACTGTAGATTGGGATACGGCATTGAATATGACATCCCAACGCTTGCGTGCTGTCATTGAACCACAAGGGCCTGATCAAGTTGCGGGTTTATTGTCACCGAATAGCACCGTAGAAGAAGCTTATTTATTTCAGCGCTTATTACGCGGAATAGGTTCACAAAATATTGATCACCGTTTGCGTCAGCAAGATTTTGTGGATGATGCTTGTCAGCCCGCTTATCCAGGTTTAACCAGTGGGACAATTGCTGATTTTGACAAAGTATCTACTGCCTTAATAGTGGGTAGTAATTTGCGTAAAGAACAACCCATACTTAATTTGCGTTTACGTAAGGCGGCATTGAAAGGTGCAAAAGTTTATTTTATTAATCCTCTGCCTATTTCCAAGAATTTTCCCATCGCCGGTGAGCGCATTGATCCAAACTTAGTGCAGGAACTTGCAGCAGTGGCCCATGCCATTGCCGATAAAAAACAACTTACCTTGCCTGCTAATTGGTCAGCCTTATTTAAAGATTTAGAAGTAAAAGATACCCATCGAGAAATTGCATCGGCCTTAATTGAGCAACAAAATAAAGCTGTTCTGATCATTGGAACTTTAGCTTTACATCATCCACAAGCGAGCCAATTGCGTAGTCTGGCGGTATGGATAGTGCAACAAACCGGCGCACAAGGTTGTGGTTTAACTGAAGGTGCAAATAGTGCGGGTGCCTGGTTAGCGGGTGCTGTCCCTCATCGTTTGGTAGCGGCACAAAACAATGCGGTACCGGGATTAAATGCTAACGAAATGTTCCAGCAACCGCGCGCGGCTTATGTGCTTTTAAATGTTGAACCCGAGATGGATAGTGTAAATTCGGGATTGGCTTTAGCTGCACTACAGCAAGCTCAATGTGTGATTGCATTATCTTCCTTCACGAATCCCCATATGTTGGAATATGCCGATGTCTTATTACCCATCGGTGCGTTTACCGAAACCGCGGGCACTTTCGTGAATATAGCCGGAGAATGGCAAACATTTAAAGGTGCTGCTGAACCATTTGTCGATAGCCGGCCTGCATGGAAAGTCTTACGCGTGTTAGGTAATTTATTTGGCTTATCGAGTTTTGACTATGTAAGTGTCGCGGATGTGCTAACTGAAGTTAAAGCATTATGTGCACAGGTAAACAATGAAAATTTAGCTGATGTTACCTCATTAAAACTAGAGCGCAAATCAGCCAGTGTGCAATTAATGCGAATAGCAGAAACACCTATTTATTCCATTGATGCATTAACCCGTCGTTCCCAACCTTTACAGCAAACCCCGGATGCCGATGTGCAGATGATTCGCATTCATCCCCATTTGGCTGCCAAGTTTGGCGTGCGTGAAGGTGATGAACTGTGGGCCGAACAACAGAATGTACGCGTACGTTTGCCAGTTCGTTTAGATGATCAAATGCCAGAACACGCGGTTGGGTTGCCGAATGCGATTGAAGCAACAGTGGGAATGGGGGCGAGTTTTGCTCCGATTGAATTATTAAAGGATAACAAATGACCTGGACACAATTAACAATTGATTTCCCTTGGCTCACTACCCTTATCTGGGAGTTAGGAAAAATCGTATTGCTATTAATTCCACTAATTCTAAGCGTAGCCTATTTAACTTTTGTCGAACGCAAAATCATCGGCTACATGCAATGTCGGATTGGTCCCAACCGCGTAGGCCCTCGAGGTCTATTGCAGCCAATTGCTGATGTGATCAAACTTTTTATTAAAGAATGGATTGTCCCACGAAATGCCAATCGCTATTTATTTATCGTAGCTCCCATTCTAGCTATTGCGCCAGCTTTAGCTGCTTGGGCTGTAGTGCCCTTCGCAGAAGGTTGGGTCATTTCCAATGCTAATGCGGGTGTGTTGTATATTTTAGCCATGACCTCTTTAGGGGTATACGGTATTCTCATTGCAGGATGGGCATCAAACTCTAAATATGCATTTTTAGGTTGTTTACGCAGTTCAGCGCAAATTATTTCTTATGAAATAGCGATGGGGTGCGCACTTATTGGGGTAATTTTAGCAGCGGGAAGTTTGAACTTAACTGAAATTGTAGAAAAGCAAAGTGGGAGTATATTGCATTGGTTCTGGTTGCCGTTGTTCCCATTATTTGTGGTGCATTGGATTTCAGCAGTAGCAGAAACCAATCGTGCACCTTTCGATTTAGCTGAAGGCGAATCGGAAATTGTGGCGGGTTTCCATGTGGAATACGGTGGCATCAGTTTCGGTTTATTTTTCTTGGCAGAATATGCCAATATGATTTTAATGTCAGTATTGGCAGCGTTATTCTATTTTGGTGGCTGGTTGTCACCATTTGCTGGCATTCCAGTCTTAGAGGATTGGTTTGCTTGGGTTCCAGGTATCATATGGTTATTAGTGAAGACTAGTTTTTTCTTGCTACTGTACTTATGGTTTCGTGCCACATTTCCACGTTACCGTTATGATCAACTCATGCGTTTGGGCTGGAAAATATTTATTCCCTTAACATTTGTTTGGTTGTTAGTGGTTGCAGTTCTAGTTAAATTAAAAGTAGGTCCTTGGTTTGGATAAAAATATGCTTAAAAAATTGAAATATTACATAAAAAGTTTTTCCTTATGGGAATTATTGCAGGGTATGCGCGTCACCGGAAAATATTTATTTAAGAAAAAAGTGACGGTGCAATATCCTGATGAATTTACCCCAAAATCACCGCGGTTTCGCGGGTTGCATGCTTTACGGCGTTATCCCAATGGTGAGGAACGTTGTATTGCCTGCAAATTATGCGAAGCAGTGTGTCCGGCTTTAGCCATTACCATTGAGTCCGAGGAGCGTGAAGATGGTTCGCGGCGTACTACGCGGTATGACATCGATTTATTTAAATGTATTTATTGTGGATTTTGTGAAGAAGCTTGTCCGGTAGATTCTATTGTGGAAACCAATATTGACGCCTACCACTTTGAAGCTCGCGGGCAACAAATTATGACTAAGCAAGATTTGTTGGCCATTGGCGATAAGTATGAGCCACAAATAGCAGCACAGAAGGCAGAAGATGCCAAGTATAGATAAATGTAAGATGTAAAAAGTTTGACGGCATGATTTTTTTTTTCATAAAATGAAAATGGCAAAAAAATTAAAATAAAAAAAAAATAAGCATCACAACAAAAGTAAAA
>JBIOEC010000038.1:0-8070 GCA_044445645.1 Gammaproteobacteria bacterium
CCCCAGGGCTTGTGCCGCCCGCCAACGCCGCTCCCCTGAAACGATTTCATAGCGTACTAGTCTTTCTGGATTTTTCAGCTGACGCACCGTTAGCGGCTGTTGAATGCCAATTGCTGCAATCGATTGGATAAGCTGCTCTAGCGCTTCTTTTTCAAATTGCGTGCGTGGCTGAAATTTTCCCGGACGACACTGATCAAACGAAATAAACAGGAGTTGATCGGCCATAGGTTTATCCTTCCGCTACAGTGACTTTCACGAGACTTTGTAATTTGCTATTTTCTTGGATAAATGCCATTTTTTCGCTTTCCAAAAGTTGAATTTTAGCGTGGGCTTCGCGTAAATTTTGAGTGATGTGCTCGACATGCCCAGTTAACAATATTCTTTCTTTTTCTACAGCGGAATGTTGGCGATTCGCGGTTTCTGATGCACCCTTCTGCTCTTCAAAAGACTTTTCTAATTGATCATAGCGTTCTGTTAAGATATCATTTTTGCGGGTAACAGCCATGAGTGCTTTCTGCGCATTTTCCAGTTGCGTATTCAAAGTGGCATACGCTTGGAGGTCGCGATCTTTTTGTGAGATGTCCGCTTCTAGCGTGTGGATCTGAACACAGTGTTTTCTGACTTCTTCATACGCCGTATCTCGCTCTGCTCGCAGAGCCTCAAATTTGAGATCATGTTCGAGTTGGCGCGCTTGTACAGACTCGTGATAGTGTTTCAAATTGTCTTGAAGTTTGTTGGCGAGATCATGAAAGCGATTTTTTTCTTCCCGGGCTTCGATTAATTGAGCCTGCAGGGTTTTATAATTTTCACGTAATTTTGCGTGCTCTTGCTGCTCGTGGTGGTATTCGGCTTCAACGCTGGTTTTTTCTAGATGCAAAAACTGATTTTTATCACTTTCTTGTTTGCATTGCGATCGAAGCGTTTCATGTTCACCCTGCAGCTCGGCAAAAGCCTCTTTTACCGTTTCAATTTTCTTTTGGCTTTCCTGGAGGTGTGCTTGTAGACGCGCATCGGTGGTTTCATTCACCTGTTTCCAAAGGCCGGCGACGAAGGCTAAGAGCTCTGGTGGAAGCGTATGTAAGAGCTCTTCAGGAATATTGAGTGGGCGGGAACGCCATTGTTGAAGATAAGTAAGGACCGTGCTTTTACTCCCGGTGCCCAGGACTTCGCGAACCCGATCGGCGGTCGGGTTCTTCCCTTCCCCTTGCAGCCATTCCGCGGCGGTCGCCACATCTTGATAGGGGTTCCAAGCGCCAAGCCTCGAAATTTCCGCGCTTCTACTTCCAGTTCAATTTAGCGATTAAAGCATTCAAATCAATAGTAATTTCATCTGAGAATACAAAATGCCCCTGGAAATGGATATGTGCCCAGGCTACAGGTGATATTTTCTTTAAAAAAGCCAAGCCCTTTTTATTCCCAGCTTTTTCATACGCTTCCAGTACTTTAGATAAAATCGCTGAATTATAATAAATGATAGCATTAGCCACTAACCTGCCGCATTGATTACTTATCTCAACAGCAATATCCGTTCTGCCCGCTAATTGTTTTCGCCCGCCTACTTGTGAGATAGCGGCACGCAGCGCATGGTATGACTCTATGCGATTTTGTGAACGATGCGTATTTTTCTGGATCTGCGGGTCGCGCATATATTTTAGGGTATGAATACTGCGGATCAGTTTGTCGTATTCAAAGAGCGCTTTACGTGTCGCATTACCCGAGGTAAAAGTACAAAGTTTTTTAATCAAGGTACTTTGCTTCATTTCTTTACTGGCTAATGTGGCTATAATGCGTTGCAACATTGGCCAGTTATTTTCAATGAGCTGGCGATCAATCTGCCCAACAGGTTGGACAAGACCGTCTTTATATTCTTCTACAAGACGAGGACAGTAAAGATGCTTTCGTTGCGCCTCCAAGTTGGTAAAGCGTGGAAATAACTGTCCGCCAAACCAGTCCATAATCGCAAAATTACCTTTATTGATACAATGCATATCACCAGTGACGACATCCGGCATGACATCTGTCGTATTGTTATACCATATATCAAACACATAATAACTTTCATGCTCATGAGTACCAATGAGCTCTGTTTGCAGGGAAATATGGTTTGCCAGTAACGTATACGCCGCAACGCCTTTTCCTTTTTTAAAATATTTTTTAGAGTTTCGTGCTTTGATGGTGGGACGTTCAACCTCGTATTTTTGTCCATCTACACTGGAATACAGAAGATCTAAATCCATTGAATAATGTGGGAAAATAGGCATTTTAGCAATCCCATTACAGATTTTTTCATTGGACTTTTTTAAGGTAGCCAACCGTATACGCGATTGATACGTTTCTTGTAGCATATGATAAGGAATATCACAAATCTCTGCCATTTTTGCGTTCCCATGATTCAGTGCTTGCGCTATAATAACTGCTATATTGCTTTTTTTATCAGTAGAAGGCTGAGCACGTCGAGGTTGTATGGGTGTCAGGGCTGATAAATAATCACATGGCTCATGAACAAATTGGAGTACATCCGTAATATCGCAAAGAGGAAGTTGCGAATAAAAATTATGCTGCAACTCTTCCTCTTTGTGCTCATGATATTTTTTTAAATGCAATGTTTTGGTGTCTTCATCATAACGCAGATGTTTAAGACGCCCTTGTTTCAAATCGTCATTAAAGGCTATCCACAATTCGTGCAATTCTGCAAATTTATCGTCTAGACGATTTTCAATAGGTTGGGATAAAGCAGGAATTTTTAATTCCTGTAGAATACTTTCTTTTTCTTCTAAGCACACAAGCTCCTGTTCAAGACAACGGTGATGGATACTGTCTTCTAAATATAATTCACCGGCGCGTAAACGTTTTTTTAGTTGGCGATAAATCCAGAATTCGTAACGATCAGCATGGAGTTTGATAGTCTTTCCTTCCTGATCGGTTTCTACTAAATACTGCTGCAACCGTTTAGGGATAGTGCCCTGTGGGCAATTCTCGGGAACTTGTGTGGATAAACTTTTTTGGTTTTGAAATATGGTCTTAAACCAATCCAGTGCGGCTAACCAGGGATTGTTAGCGACTGTGCTGCTGAAATCCAATGCCATGAGCAAAGGACGTAATTGGTTTTTAAAACGTTTTCCTAATTGACCTAAGCTTTCCCAGCGAAAATCCATTTCTTTTAAGGGACGTTGGGCGGTGCCCGATAATTTTTTGCGCAGCTCCTCTTCGGATAAAATATGTTCAAATGCTTGTTTTCGCACATCACCAAAGCTAACCCTATTAGACACGTTATCATCAATGAAACAATGCGCAAAACGCCTCATGATCCCTTCTTCATTTTGGTGTTGCTTTTGGTGCTGATAAAAAGCTTCTTTGGCTTTTTCCTTACTTTCCTGCTCAAATTGTTTTAAGTGATAACAAAAAGCATCCACTAAATTATCATTGAGCTGCTGGTAACGTAACGCGATATAACACAGCAAGTAAAGATAAGTTTGAGCGGGTTTCAACTTTTTTCGCAAATCATAAATCGTGTAATACTGAATAAGATCGGTATAATACTGGATAGTTTGCTTGGAAAGTTTAAGCGCCGATAATACGGTTTTTGCGGTTGAATAAAGCGGTTTAAGCATCATCAATTTTTCACGTTCAGCGGCCATCATGCGTGCTTTAAAGTCTTTGGCCTCTTGTTTCAACGCAGCGAGACCAGATAAGGACTCTTCTTGTTGCAAGAGTTTTTGCAGCAGTAATTTATCATTTTCTGTTAACAGTGTGTGGATGATGTTATGCTGACGTTGGCGCTCTGCGTTCAATGTATCGCCAATTATCGTTTGTAAGGTGGTATAGTGAGGTCTTATGATCTTTTTTTCTTTAAAAAAATTGATTAATTCCATTACAATAAAAGAAGGATTCACATCACGCTGAATAATTTGCATGGTTTGGCTTCGTACTAAAGGTTCAAATTGTGATGACCAGAGACTGTACCCAAAAAGTGCAGCGATTTCACGGCATTGTTTGTAATACTCATGCTTGGTGATCGGTTGTGGATCCAATATCTGATCAGGAAAATACTGCTGCTGTATAAAGGTGATGATGTCTGGATCGACTTCTTTCCATGCAAAAGGGAAAAAAAACTGCACCGCTTTAAAATAACCTATTTGTAATGCACAATGAATTTTAGCGGATAAATGGGGACGAGCTTGCATCAGTGCTTGCTCTTCTTCCGTTAGCGTTAAGTAATCCACGCACTGATCGTGATCGAAGTCAGGGAGTTCATATAAAGCGGCTTGCTCCGCTTCGGATAAAAGTGTCAGTCTTTTATTACGAGTAGCCATAATGAGCGATCACTGCACTAAATGGAGCAAACTGTTGGCGGCATTATCATCAAAGCATTGTCCTTCTTCTATGTATTCTCTGACAGTTGCATCACTACGCCAGCCGCCTTGGCGTTTAATGGATTCAAAGCTGGCACCTGCCCGTGCTGCCCCGGTGGCGAGTCCTCTGCGCAAGCTGTGACTGGATAACTGAGGGATAAAATCGAAACCACAGTGACGCCCCAATGATTTTAGAATAGGATTGATACTGGTGACGTATAGCGCTTTCTCTTTTATGTGCCCCCATTGATCAATCGCGCGAAAGAGTGCACCTTGTGTAATGTTGGCTGCTTCTAACCAATGACGTAATGCACTCACAGGACAAAGAATTTGTGTACCATAGGGCAAACCTTTGGTTTTTCCTTTGCCCTCTTGATCCGTTTTAGAGCGCGGTAGTTGGATCATCAGTCCTTCCGGCTCAAAATGCAAGTGTTCCATGCGCAGTGAAACCAGCTCACTACAGCGAAATGCGCCAAAATAACCGACTTGCAGCAATGCGCTATTGCGCACGGATTGCAATCCTTTTTGCTGCCTTAAGTAATCTACCATTGCCGTGATGTGCTCAATTCTAAGTGCTTTTGCTTTGCGTTTGGGTACGCCATGCTCGCGTTGAATGCCTTTGAGGACTTTCCGTACCGCTGGTAAAGTGGTAGGGTCAGTAAACTGTTGGTAGTGATGCCAATGTGATAAAGCGGTCAGGTGCAGAATGAGCGTACGTGGATTTAAACGAGGTGCTTGCGCCAGTAAATAGCGGATAAGTGTGGCTTCATCGGCGGGCAGTTGTCCACCGCACGCTTGAAACTGGCGGATAGCACTTTGATAAGCGCGACGGGTATTGTCGGCAGTAGCCTGTTGCAGATAATGTTGATGCCTCTGTGCAGGGCTCACCGCATTACGTAACGCCTCATCGGCGGGTAAAATAACTGGGGTATAGGTATTTGTCACATGTTCACTCGTTTTCGGGTTTTGTATCGGTTTTGGCTAGGTGTATTTTAGCATAAGGCAAATCACAACAGATAAAGATGCTTGTTGGGTGTTATTTTTCAATGCTATTTTGTTTTTCTATTTTGCATGATACCATAATATTATGAAACACATAAAACGATATGAAATTATCAGGAGCAACAAAACATGGCCCGACCTGGCGTCACTTATCTTGATATCGCCAAAACTGCAACCAGTCTAGTGGAGCAAGGCCATTATCCTTCTATTGAAGCAGTACGTCATGCCCTGGGCACGGGTAGTAATGGCACCATTAGCCGCTATCTCAAAGCCTGGCGCGACAAGCAAGGCAATCGTTTGGAAGCGGAGCAAGGCTTACCCGAAACCTTATTAGTGGCGATTAAAGGGTTATACGATGGCATTAAAGAGCAGGCTTCACAGCAAATGATCGCGGTCGAACAAGAAGCAAAACAACGTTTATCGGAAATGGAAAAAAATCTTGCTGAGGCACTGCGCGCGCATGAGCTGCTTCTAAAGGAGCACCAAACCGTTGAAACTCATTTAAACATGGAACAAGCTCAGGTAAAAAAATTACAATTGGAAATTACTCAGCGCGACCAAATAATTGATAGCGGCAAAGCCGATAACCACTTATTGAAAACACGTTTAACTGATAAAACAGAAGAGTTAGCTCGACTTTTTGCGCAAGTGTTACAAGCACAAACGAATTTTGAACATTACACCGAGGCGACATGTACACAGCGTGAAGAAGAGCGGCAACGTTTTGAAGTGCAGATAAAAACACTGGAAATGAAAGAACAGCACAATCAAGAAGTGATCGCTCGTCAGCAACAATCAGCTGCTGTACAATCAAAAGAACAGGCTCTTCTGCAAGCTGAAAAAAATTACTGTGATGAGAGTTTTTCTAAAACCCAA
The DNA here is from genome assembly GCA_044445645.1 of Gammaproteobacteria bacterium. Taxonomy (GTDB): domain Bacteria; phylum Pseudomonadota; class Gammaproteobacteria; order JBIOEC01; family JBIOEC01; genus JBIOEC01. The sequence continues at coordinate 6,231 of JBIOEC010000038.1, forward strand.
CAAGTGTTGCAGGCACTACAATTAGAATTGGAAGCGCTTAAAAATCAGCATACGCAGTTACAAAGCCAGCATTCATTCGCCGTAAACCAACATGAAAAATTGGTGGTGGAATTAAACCTACTAGGATCACGTTACCAGGATTTGCAGGCGAATTTCGCGGCAAACACCGAGCGGTTACAAATGACGGAAACCGCACGACAGAAAGCAGAAGATGAATTGCTGTTATTGAGGGATAAACTGCTGTTCTTAACTCATGAAAAAGCGCAATTACAAACACAGTTAGAAACCCGTTAAACGGTTAGCGGCAATTTTAGAATTTCTCGTTACAATCACGACCATTTTCACCCGTCCTATAATCTGTGTTTATTAAACTCTTTTAAATTTTAAGTGGATAGGTGGTTGTATTTATATACAGGTAAATAGTAATTTAAGATAGGTCAATGAATGGCTTTAATTGTATATTGGGTGAGTCTGTATTGCAATGCATTAGTTAATTAACTTATAATAGATTCTTGAATTGGAAGGCGTACAAACCCCTACTAGAGCTTATCTCCATGATAACAAATGAAGAATTTATCAAAAAACTACAGGAATTGGGATTAAATCGAGAACTGTTTGATAATGCAAATATTCCTGCATTATCTTTATCTTGGTGTCTAAACAGCATCAGCGAATGGGTGGCTTCGGGGCGTACTGACACGTCAACACCAAACCCTGTTGATACCAATACGCTATTTCAAGCGGCATCCCTAAGTAAGCCCGTATCATCAGCTATTGTTTTAGATTTGATTGCCCAAGAAAAATGGGATTTACATGTAAACACACCCCTAGTTGACATTGTTCCTGACTATGGACCAGAACTTCAACAAGATACTGAAAATTATAAAAAGCTTACGATTGGTATGGTTCTTGGACAGCGTTCGGGGCTACCAAACTGGTTTGGCCCTGGCGTTGAAAAGAAATTTATCGCAACACCTGACTCGGAGTTTAAATATTCTGGTGTGGCATTTTATTTTTTAAAGCAGGTTATTGAGGAAAAAACGAATAGAAAATGGGAAGAAATTGCTCAAGATTTTTTTACTAAAACCGGTATGACGAGTTCTACGTTTAAACCGTTACCAGCCAGCCATCTCAAGAATACTCACAAAGTTGCTAGCGCACACCTAGCCACGGGCCTCCCTGTGGATCCGTTTCCAGACGATACACCTGAAATTCCTGCTGGATCGTTACTGACCACTGCAAAGGACTACATCACATTTTTGCAGTATTGTTTTAAAAATCTTAAATCACAACTGCTGACATGCAAGCCATTAAATCTTCCCAACATGCCTGCTATAGCCGAGCAAATTCAATGGGGCTTGGGAATGGGCATTTATACTGACCCAGAAACAAAAAAGACGATCGCCTTTCATTGGGGGAATAATACTGGTACTAGTACATTTTGTGCTATGGACATGGCAACGGGTGATTGTGTGGCATGTTTTTCAAATTCAGTGAACGGGCCTCAGGTGTTTGAGCAAGTTGTAAAGCCTATTGTTGGCGATATAAAGCCACTATTTCAGTGGTTAGCTACTTTTTGTAATTTTAAGGATGCAAGCGCACCCCAAGCACCAGACTCTACGGAATCCGAACCAAAAAAGAAAAAGGAGTTTAGCCCAGCTCCTCTGCCAACAACACTAAAACAATCGTGCAACATGTACCAGACACCAAAATTACTATAATTAATTGTTGTGCGGAAATTTCGAGGCTTGGCGCTTAGAACCCCTGATAGGTGATGCCGTGCGCCATATGTTCACTCCTTGAAAGCCTGATGTACTATAGTATGTACTCCATACTAGTA
>JBIOEC010000039.1:0-7969 GCA_044445645.1 Gammaproteobacteria bacterium
CACTTGTATGGTAAATTTAGCAGCCATATAATCCTAGTGACACACAGATGGAGGATAAATTCCTTGATTAACGTACTTATTGTAGATGACCACGATTTGGTTCGTGTAGGAATTCGTCGATTATTGGCCGATGTTAAAGGCATAAAGGTCATTGGTGAAGCGCGTAACGGCGAAGATGCAGTACGCTTATCAAGAGAATTACAACCAGACGTCGTGTTGATGGATGTCAAAATGCCAGGTATTGGTGGTTTAGAAGCTACCCGAAAAATTTTGCGCATTCAACCCGATGTTAAAATTATTGCTGTTACTGTATATGGCGATGAACCTTATCCTTCCCGCTTACTACAAGCAGGAGCCGCGGGTTATATTACAAAAGGCTCAAGCTTAGATGAAATGGTACATGCCATTCGCACCGTCTGTGCAGGACAACGCTATATTAGCCCAGAAGTAGCACAACAATTAGCATTGAAACATATTTCAGAACAAGAAGAATCACCTTTTGATTTATTGTCAGAGCGTGAACTACAAGTTATGCTAATGATTACCACCGGTCGTAAAGTTCAAGAGATCTCAGAGCAACTTTACTTAAGTCCAAAAACCATTAACAGTTATCGCTATCGTCTATTCGAAAAACTTCAAGTCAGCAACGATGTTGAACTCACACATTTAGCCATGCGCCATGGCATGATTGATAGTGATTGGGCTTTAGAAAATCGTGCTGCGAGTTCGGGTGTTAAAGGGTCATTTTCTGATGAAGAATATAAAGACTCAGAACACGAGCAACAAAAAGAAGATACAGACGAGAAGTAATTGCTCAATAAGCATTTTTATCAAACTTTCTTATTTCTTAACCAAAATAAATTTCACCAGGAATTGCTGTAGTGGGACTTACTTCTCTGCAACAATTTGTACGCACATTGACCGAGTTCCCTGGCGTGTATCGCATGTTGGATGCGAAAGGTGAAGTTCTGTATGTGGGTAAAGCACGTAATCTACGCAAACGTGTATCCAGTTATCTGCGCAAGTCCGAATATTTAGCGCCTAAGACCAAAGCGCTCATGTCGCATGTCACTCATATCGATGTGACCGTCACTCCCAGCGAAAACGAAGCTTTATTACTCGAAAATACTTTAATAAAAAAATATTTGCCAAAATATAATGTCTTGTTGCGCGATGACAAAAGTTATCCTTACATTTATCTTTCTGGGCACCCACAATTTCCGCGTTTAGAGTTACGCCGCGGCCGTAAAATTCCTACTGGACAATATTTTGGTCCCTATCTCAATGTATCAGCTGCAAGAGAAAGTTTGAATTTATTGCATAAAGTATTCCGCTTGCGCCAATGTAACGATACTTTTTTTAGTAATCGTACCCGGCCTTGTTTGCAGTATCAATTAAAACGTTGTACTGCACCCTGTGTGGCATATATAAATGCAGAGGATTATCAGCATGATGTTGAACACACTAAATTATTTTTACAAGGAAAAAACCAGCAAGTTATCGATGACTTAGTCCGTAAAATGGAAGAGGCTAGCATAAACTTAAACTTTGAAACCGCCGCGCAATTGCGTGATCAAATTTCTAGCTTGCGTCATGTGCAAACCCAACAGTACGTAACGGATGGAGAAAGCGATTGTGATGTGTTGGCGATCGAGTGCCAATTGGGGCAAGCTTGTGTGCAATTACTGTTAGTCCGTGGGGGACAGTTATTAGGTAATCGACCTTTTTGGCTTACGATTCCCTATGAAGAAAGTCCTGCTGAAATTTTGCAAACGGTGATCGAGCAACATTATTTGACCACAGAAAATATTGCAAATATTCCACCCATATTGATCGTCAGCCATATGCCACCGGAAAAAGAATGGTTAGTGAATGCGCTGATTGCAGCAGCAGGTCATCCTGTACGGATTATTCAACAAGCACGTGCTGAACAAGCACAATTATTAGCATTGGCGGTTGAAAATGCCAAGCAAGCTTTGAGTAGTCACTTGGCTAGTACTTTACATTGGCAGCAACAATGGAAAGATCTGCAAGAGTGGTTAAAGTTACCCTCAGCATTAAAACGTGCGGAATGTTTTGATGCTAGTCATACTATGGGAGAAGCAACAGTGGTTTCCTGTGTAGTATTTGATGATAAAGGCGCGGTAAAACGTTTATACCGCCGCTTTAATATCGATATGCAAGATATTGCTCCCGGCGATGATTATGCTGCATTAACCCAAGCTTTGCAGCGCCGGTATAAGCGTTTATTAGAAAATAATACGCCTTTCCCAGAGTTGGTTATTATTGACGGCGGTAAGGGACAACTACATAGTGCAGAAAAAGTCTTCGAGCAGTTAGGGCATGCTCCAACGGTTTTAATGAGTATTGCGAAAGGCGTGAGTCGTAAACCTGGTTTGGAAGAATTATGGTTTTCAGGAAAAGATTTACCGGTGCATTTAGCACCCGATTCTCCTATTTTGCATGCCTTGCAACATATTCGAGACGAAGCTCATCGTTCGGCAATAACCGGACACCGCAAACAGCGCGCTAAAAAGCGCATTACTTCTGTATTAGAAACCATTCCCGGAATTGGCAAAAAACGCCGACAAAAATTACTCCAAGCCTTTGGCGGAATCGTTGAGCTTAAGCGCACCAGTGTAGAAGAAATTGCCAAAGTATCAGGAATTAGCTTAGATCTTGCACGACAAATCTATAATGCATTAAGGTAAGGTTACTACTCAACAAGTAGCCAGGAACGTTGCTATTTTGCCGATCTTGAACGAAAAATATCAGCGTTCTCCTCTGAACCTGCCAACAGTTCCTAGTATTGGTTAATCTCACAGCAGATCCAGGCGAATACTTGTTAATATCTGTGTATTGTGGATCCGGTCGAGATTTGCTGCTATTCTGATTGCTATACATGAGCTTAAGTTTATAAGGTCATCTTCGTAGAACGAGTTATGTCTAACTCCCGTCAAATAAAAAATAAGGATATCCCATGCCAGCTAACTCTTCGTTAAATATCCCCAACTTACTGAGTTTATTTCGTATTGCTTTAATTCCTATTTTTGTCGCTATTTTTTATTTGCCAATTCCTGGTAATCATCTTATTTGCGCACTTATCTTTGCTGTAGCCGCATTCACAGATTGGTTAGATGGTTATTTAGCACGCAGGCTCAATCAGATGTCACGTTTTGGGGCATTTATTGACCCGGTTGCCGACAAACTGATCGTAGCCATTGCACTAATCCTATTGGTCGCACAAGAACCTGTTCCTTGGTTTACTATTCCCGCATTGATAATTGTAGGGCGCGAGATAGTTGTCTCGGCCTTGCGTGAGTGGATGGCTGAATTAGGCAAGAGAACGAATATAGCCGTGATTAAAGTGGCCAAATACAAAACTGCAGCGCAAATGGTTGCAATCTTCCTGTTGATATTGGCTCATCCAGACCGCATTAACACCTTCCAGCAAGTAACCATGATGTCTGGTTATGTATTGCTCTATATTGCTGCCATACTGACTCTTTGGTCGATGGTAATTTATTTGAAAGCTGCTTGGCGTGATTTATGGGGATGAGTTGTTGAAAATTAAGGCAACCAAAAGTATTTTGTCATAACTTTTGGAACTGTTTGCTCGAAATCATTGACACTCAGGTGCGCGCCCGTTAAAATGCTCAGTCTCTGCGGGAATAGCTCAGTTGGTAGAGCACAACCTTGCCAAGGTTGGGGTCGCGAGTTCGAGTCTCGTTTCCCGCTCCACTTAAATTTCAGGGTAACTGCTCACCCTGTAGAAAGAAAGTTTATGTTGGGGGCGTGAGTAGTTACATTTCAGGTTAAGAGCGGCTAGGTGGCAGAGTGGTTATGCAGCGGCCTGCAAAGCCGTGTACGTCGGTTCGATTCCGTCCCTAGCCTTCAAATTGCCAACGCATTGCCCGGGTGGCGGAATAGGTAGACGCAAGGGACTTAAAATCCCTCGAGGGTAACCTCGTGCCGGTTCGACTCCGGCCCCGGGCACCATTATTTCAATTCTTTCTTTAGTCAAATAGACTATCCTTACTCTATACCCAAAGCGTTTGATATTTAGCTTAGAAGCGGTATTTGAGATTTCAGCTGGTTTCTAGGTTGGGATATGTTAACATTATAATCCACCCGGTAGACTTACTTTAAAAGAGTCGAATTATGCAGATCTCGTCTAGTACTTTGCAAATCCTGATTGACGCCACATCTCGCCCTGCGGCTATATTTGATTTAGAACTTAATTTACTAGTCTGTAATCTTGCTTTTAAACAAAACTATGAATTTATCACAGAAAGTAAGCTACTGAAAGTAGGTGATACATCTCCTTCCTTAGATATTTCACAAATGGAATTGATTGATCTGCGCCAGCTATTTGCAGAGCGCGAAGAACAGACCGAGATCTTTATTACCAAATATTTGCGCGTGGATATTAAACCACTGCAAAATGAACAACTACAAATCTGGGGTTGGTATCTTATATTCAAGCAGTCCTTTGTTACTTGTGAAAATATGTATTTATCCTTTCATGACAGTGAAAGCCGGTTTAAATTATTAGCGGATTATATGCCGCAAATTGTGTGGATTACTAATGTAGAGGGTAGTTTAGAGTACTGTAACAAACGTTGGGAAGATTATACTGGGTTAAAGTTTGAACAAATTCTAGCTGGGGAATGGACCTCTATTATACATCCAGATGATCTACAAACTGCTTTGGATGCATGGGAAAAAGCTTTTGTGACTAAAGATATTTATGAGGCAGAAGCACGCTTTAAACGAGCCAGTGACGCTACTTATCGCTGGCATTTAATGAGAGGTTTTCCTATAAAAAATGAACAAGGTGATATAGTTGTTTGGTTTGGCACTAGTACCGATATTGAGGATGTTAAGAAAGCCGAAGAAAATTTACGTGAAAGTGAGCGACAATATAATACTCTGATTAAATCACTACATTCCGTTTACTGGACTGCAGCTCCTTGGGGTGGCGTGGACAGCCCGCAACCTTCCTGGGAAAAGTTTTCTGGGCAAACCTGGGAACAATATAAAGATTTTGGTTGGGTGGCGACTGTCCATCCAGAAGATCGAGCAGAATTACTTGAAGCTTGGCAACAAGCACTTGAGAGTGTAACTCTGTATCAAGCGGTTGCACGCTTTTGGTCGGTGCAAGCGAATGATTATATTTATTGTATAGCAAGAGCAGCCCCTTTTATCGATGAAAATGGAAAATTACTTAAGTGGATAGGTTCCTGCTTAGATATTAATCTGCAAAAACAAAGCGAAAGAGCTTTAAAAGAAGTATCGGAGCATTTAACTCTGGCTTTAGATTCGGCTAATGCAGGAATATGGAGTTGGGATATTATAGATAATAAAATAACCTGGAGCGAACGTACCTATGCCTTATTTGGTCTAAAAACTGATTACGCATTAGAAAGTTACGCTGATTATATTAATCACGTTTATCCAGCAGATAGGGAGTTAATTGAAAGTGAACTTAAAAAAGTTCTAGAAGGCAATAAATTAGAATTTGAGTGTGAGTACCGAGTGATTTGGCCAGATAATACTATACGATTAATTTTTTCTCGGGGAAAGTTACATATAAATGAAGCCGAGAAAGTCAATAAAATGATAGGGATTTGTTTTGATATTACAGAAGGTAAACAGTTGGAAAAACAAATTCATCAAAACCATTTGGATTTTGCCAATGAAGCTAAGGTGAGTTCTATAGCAGAAATTGCTTCCACATTAGCCCACGAACTAAACCAACCTTTGGCCGTGATTGCTACTTTTACTCAGGGCTGTGTGGCGCAAATTGAAAAAGGTAATTTTGTAGTAGGGGATCTTTTGTATGCACTAAAAGAGGCCAGCACCCAATCTGTCAGAGCAGGTGAAATAATTCACCGAATAAAAAATTCCGTAAATAAGAAGTCGCTGTATATGGAGCCAACGAATTTACGTGAGCTAGTCAGTGAATCTTTGCATTTTATGCGTTATGGAAAGGATTCAGATCTGACTTACATCCGCTATCAAAATTTCGATACTGTACCAACTATCGTTATCGATAAAGTGCAAATTCAACAGGTGATTATCAATTTGTTACGTAACAGTATGGAGGCGCTGGATGGTTTTAGTATAGTGAATCCTGAAATTGTTATTTCCTGCATGTTAATCAGTAAAAAATTGTTGGCAGTACAAATCTTCGACAACGGACCAGGATTTTCTCCAGAAATTCTTAGTGGTACAGAAACTTATGTCAGTAGCAAGGAAGGGGGAATGGGAATGGGGTTGAATATTTGTCGTAGTATAATCCAGGCGCATGGCGGCCAACTAACCCTGACACAAACACCTACTGGTGGAGCATCAGTACAATTCACTTTACCTATTATTACTGATTATTAACCCGTTCTCGAATTTCACTAAATGTATATTCTCTAAGGATTTTGCCATTCATAAATACAGGTACAAGAATATTAGTATTGTCAGCTAATTCTTCTACTCTGATAGTTTTAAATTGATCATCACGCTTAATCAGTGCTAGTCTGCCTTTTTTAGAAACTTTCCTTGGACCAGTTACAGGATCTTTATAAACATCTTGCCAGATCCCATTGATTTGCGCGGCGGATGCTTTCATCGCAAACTCAAGCGTATCGCGATGTACTTTTTGCAGTAGTGCGCCTCCCATGCCGAATGCGATATTGTCGGCACTTAGACCTTTCGTTTGCATGCCAAATAAAATCGAGCGTATTGTTTCAGGTGAAACCTCATCGCCTTGTAAAACCCGGATATAAGGTGGCAGTAGTTTAAAACCTTTTGCATTGGTAGTGTAGCCAAATTTTTGCATCAATTTTTCTAGCGTGGTACACACAATTTGAGTGGGATCACCACTATCGGGTCTAATAACGAGTGTTCCACCATTATGCATAACTTTTTCTTTCAGCTGTTCACCCCATATATGATCAACTGCATTAAAAAGATCATAAGAGTCGCTTACCACGGCAAACCATTTACCTTTACCAGAAAATTTTGTGATCATATTCTCATAAGCATCTTTCTCATGATCTTTACCCCAAACAGTGATAGTGGAATGCTCTGCGGCAGGAATCGAAAATGCCGCCATTGGTTCAGCATAATATTTTCTAGCATAGAGTGCCCCGACTATCGTATCTGAACCGATAAAATTAACCAGATGTGCGCATCCTCCAATAGAAGCAGTTTCTAAAGAACTGGCTCCGCGTGAACCAAAATCATGTAACTTAGTAGGTAACCCTGCGAGACTATCTGCAGTGGACTCTAAAAATTCTTGGATAGTTTGTTTGCAATACCAGGATAGTGTAGCCACTGTGGTGGGATACCAAACAGCTCTTAACAATGCCGTTTCCAAATATGTGGTCAACCAATAACACTGCGGGTCGGTATTAACCATTTGTAGCATTACATTGTGCGTGGGTAAAAGAGTTCCTTCAGGTATGGCCTCAATCTGCACTGGCATATACCCTTGATGTTTATCTAGAATGTATTGCCAGCCATCTTTATAAAAGGGTAGGCCATGCGTGGTAAATACTTCTTCTGCTTGCAAAATATCCTGTTGGGTAATGGGTTTACTCAGGTACTCTTTGAGAAACATTTGTAAGCCAAAAAATAATGCTTGCGCATATTCACCACCTCTTGATTCGATATAGCAAGATATATGTGTTATTCCCTCTGGATATTGGAGAAAATGCGACGCTTTATAAGAATCAGCGTTTAATATCATATTAGTTAACACAATGCATTCCTCTCAGAAATTTGTACTCTGTCTGTTTAATGAGTTTAGTCATATAAAGTATATTTACCAAGATGGAAAGAAGGGCTCGCTTTACTACTGCATTAATATACACCAGTATTCTTTACGGGTTATTAAAAATTCTATTATGAATTAATATTTATAAAAGTAATACGTCCAAATCACTACTACTTTCTTTAGTAGATTTATAAC
>JBIOEC010000040.1:0-7868 GCA_044445645.1 Gammaproteobacteria bacterium
ATGCATACCGATTAATTTGACTTATGAACTAAAATATAGTATTTTTCAATCATAATTAGTTTTTATCGAGTGAAGTTACAGGAGGCGCTATGTTAGCCGAATATCTAAAGGTTATAAAAGCCATTTATCAAGCTGCTGAACAATGCCGAACTGATACTGAGCATCCAACTTCTTCTGATAATTATCCAGCTTTGCTAGCCCTAGGCAGGGAAGCGGTGCAACGCTTGGTGGATTATCATCAAAATATTCGTTTTAAATCTCTTGAGCCGTATCCTAAATTAATGCCTGAAACCGAGCTACTCAAGGGACAATCTGCCAAATTGAAAGGGGAAGGCACATTACCCGCTGTCATCCAACTTAAGTACCAGCCAGAACAAGCAGCTGAAGATTTTGATTTACCTTTTAAAACATTTACTAAAACATTTCTATCTAGTACTAGTTTAAATGATGCTACGAGTTTCATGGAAAATTTGCTGGATTTTTGTAAAACGCATCCAAATTTAATTTCTCCCAGTAATCAACTGCTAGTGCGTGCGCTTAATCCCAGCCCCGAAGCGGTGGTTGAAGGAAGTTCCAGTGTAGCTCCTCTGCCAGCTTTGACCGATGGTTCATTTGCAGCAGAAATAATGGCAGAACTCGAAAGTAAATTTTCAAACCGCCAAATGCTTATGTGTTTTCTTGCCGAAATCGTACCTACCATGCTTAGCCACAAACCTTATATCGAGCAAGATAAACCGTTGCTTTTAGCCATTGTGGATTATATGGTTCTTTATGGCATCCTCCCAAGTTACCAGGTAAAACGTGGCTATTTCAATCCATTGTTGCAAACACTTCTCAGCCATGAAGATCTCTTAGATGAGGATAGAAGCCACTGGTTAAAATATTATATACAAGCTTATCAAGCTTCAGAACTAGAAAAATCCGACAGTGCAACTCCTGAACAAATTGCGGCATATGAAGCTGAAGCCATTCATGCTGCAGAAGAGGGGAATGCGCAATTTTTAAATCTGATTCTTACCCCATATGACCGGGAACTGGATTTTCGTATAAAAGTTGCAAAAAATAGGCTCGAGGAAAGTTTATTTACTGGGATCCAATATAGATTTCAGTTGTCTTTATTCTCGGGATTTAGTGCGTTGTGGCATAGAACTATTAAAACATCGATTACGCCGAATGCACCTCTACTTAATAATCTAGAGTTTAAGGCTTTCCTCAAGAACTTTTTTAAAGATGTAAAACAACAAGTATTTTATAATTTCAGCCTAATGGCTAAGGAAATCTGTCCCTATTTATCCAACACGGATGTAAAAGAATTAGTAGACTCAGCCATGTGTTCATATAATGATGAGTGGTTTGTGGACTTTTTTAAACGGATGCTTAGTTTTTATGATAAATATATTGTGGGAGATCTCCGAGATATCCCCGAATTTGAAAAAAAACTCGCATTATATGTCAAGCAATTAGAGGCCACACTTAAAGTTAATGAAGAAGTACAGGGTAAAAATCAAGAAGCACTTATGACTGCATTTTCAAATGCCAGCAGTCACTATCAAAAAACGCGGCAAGAGACAGTCAATAATTATATAAAGCATGGTCTTAGCAAATTTATTGTTCGTATGAAAACTCATGACGGCCAAACTGAAAATGCTAGTACTACTGATCGCCCTGGAAGAGTAGAGCTAAATGAAGTTCTTCAACCCAGCACCTGGGTGCCTAACACAACCACGCAATCATTTGGTCCTGGAAGGCCAGATACCCCGGTGCCAACGGTAGAGGAAAATGCCTCGTCAATAGATGCACCTAAATGGTTTGCTGAACGAGTTATACCGGTTACATTAAATCCTCATAAAATTGAAGATGCTTTTGGAAATTCCTTATTACACATTGCTGCCAAAGCCGGACATTTTTCTGCAGTGGTTGAATTGCTAGGAAAAGGCTTAAGTTGGAATGCAAAAAATAAATTAAAAGAAACCGTTTATGATGTTGCCCACCTCGAGGAAGGGTCTAAATTCGTCACTGCCGCAAATGCGGCGGCTCATCTCAAAAGCACTAAAATTCAGACTTTAATAAAGAATTTTTTAGCTCAGTATAATTCTAAACTAAGCGCTAGGGAAAAATGGCACGAAACTGCACCGCAGTGGATTAAAAATTTCTATATTACCCTTGGAGCATATTTAATAGAGCATCTTACTAAGCGTAAGGACAAAGTTGAAAAACTTGAAAAAAGTTTGAAGAATGCAGAAGAATCTTATAATGATCAGCAGCTTTTATCCTGTATACAAGGAATTTTAAACGATAAAGAGGGCAATCCAACCGGACATACCGGCCAAAGTGAATTTTTGGACTATTTGCATGAAATAGTGGAAAAAATAAGAGAAGAGGGCGAAGCAAATAAGTATCGATTACATGACAGTCGTCCAGGCAGTGAGATGGCAGTATTAATGAAGGAACGCAAAATTGAGCCACGAGAAATTGTTATTAAATTTGCGCCTGCTCAAACTGGTCAATCAGTTGATGCGAGTCAGTTAACGAATGCTCTGACAGAAGCCTTACCCACAGCATCTCCTAGCCGTCCAGAAGGCGAGGCGTTCAGTTTGAAAACATTGGCGATACGACCGTCTGATCATCGAGTAGGTCAGGTAATGACATAGTTATTTTAGACAAGCTAGACTATACTAAGCAACGAATGGGAGAATTATATGGCGATACATAATAATTCGGATAGCAATTTCTCAATCGGAAAATATTTCAGTTGGATGCTATGGCCTTTTAGAGCCTTAGTTAGTCCTATCGAACGATTTATCGCATATGTGCGCAATGTCCGTCAGGAAATAAAAGAAGAAGCACTGCCGGATGAGGCTAAATTGCAAAAATGGGACGAGCTTTATACTGAGCAATTATTTCTGCACTATCACTATTTTGCTCAAGAATGTGAAAAGCTGAGTCATTATCGGGACGCAAAGAATATCAATCAAGCCTATTTTTCATTTTTAAAATACGATGAATTATTGGGGAGGCTAAAGCAGCTTTATCATGCTAAATATGATGAATTAGAACCAGAAAAATCCCTGGCTTTGAAGCAAGCTGCCATAAGCAAAGTTAAAGATTTTAAAACGGAAAATAAATTTAAAAAATGCGAAACAGCACAGGCAAAATTAAATCTATGGGTTACATGGACTGCGAAAAGAGAAAACAAGGTCGATATTGCCCCTTGTGATCTCGTGAATTGTAATGCTTATAATGACTATAATTCAGATAATAAATACTTGAGCGAAGACCCTTTCCAAATAAATGTCGCTAAAATAAATTACACACTCGCTCCTTTAGTAAAACAGGGGATTTACCTTTTTAGTAATTTCTGGTCGCTTACAAATATTGTTAACCAGTTAAGAATAATCACATCCACGGCAACAAAGATCATTCAACAGCCCTTACCAAGAGGGATAAAAAGAATAGAGAATCCACCCTCAGAGCCTCCCTCTGACGCCAAGCAGTATAAGCAAAATAAGGTTTATAGTAGCTTATATCCTGCCCCTCCCCCCTATGAAGAAGAACTGCCCGCATACTCTCCTCCCCAAGAAGAGCCTCATTCTCCAAACGTTATTATAATACGCGTGCCATACACATTAACTCAATTTCAAAATAGGATGAGAAGGAATCTAGGTCAAGTACGCGCAGAAAAACAATGCCCCATACTTGCAGTAAGCCAGCCAAGACAAGCACCATCTGCAGCTCCACCACCTCCAGATCCCTCGTATACTATTGTTCCTCCTATGGCGTAAAACTGTCAAATCTCTCTTTCGTTCAAAGAGGGCAGTCACTTGGAATTGAGCTAAATACCTCAAATGCAGGCTGGGTTAAGATAACGCAAGATACAGAAAAAGCTTTTCGTCCCTTAAGCGCTCTCGCTACGATGCCAACTGCCTTTTCTAGGATTATGATTTCAAACTTATCAATTTAGCTTGGACTATTATTTAGAACTTGCCGAGCTAAATTCTACACATTGTCAGTTAAATTAAGTTAAATTTGCTACATCCATCCCTAATCAGGCATAATATTAGGTAATTTTTTATCATGGATGTATCCTTCTATGCTATTACTCACCGGCCATTCAGCTTTTACCCATTCTCAGCTAACCCGTTTACAACAGCGTCTTGCCAAGCAAGTGCCAGAAGTGCAGAAAGTGCAGGCAAAATGGGCCTATTTTCTGGATGCACAGTCTGCGGTGACGGCCAAGCAGGCAGAGGAACTGACAGATTTATTGAATAAACCAGGGCAGATGGATGTTGAGCCAGCGTCTTTAGAGGGAGCATTACAGTTTTGGGTGATTCCTCGCATAGGAACTATTTCTCCTTGGTCAAGTAAGGCCACGCAGATTTTGCAGGTGTGCGGTTGGCAGGATATTAAACGAGTAGAGCGTGGTTGTGTGTATTATACCCAGACCAGCAAATCTTGTTCTGAAAAACAGATAGCGGCATTATTACCTATCGTGCATGATCGTATGACCCAATCGGTATTATTTGAAGCTCCCACGCCAGAATTATTATTTGGTCATCATCCTGCGCGGCCATTGGCAGAGTGTCCTGTACTTACTGCGGGGCGTGAAGCTTTAGAACAAGCCAATAAAAATTGGGGACTAGCACTCAGTGCGCCAGAAATTGATTATTTATTCAGTTTATTTAGCGAATTAAAACGCAACCCTACCGATGTAGAGTTAATGATGTTTGCGCAGATGAATTCTGAGCATTGTCGCCACAAAATTTTCAAAAGCCGTTGGGAAATTGATGGCCAATCGCAAACCCACAGCTTATTTGAGATGATTCAACACACCCATCAACTCAATCCGCAAGCTACTTTAGTAGCATATGCTGATAATGCTGCTGTGATCCAAGGACAAGAGGGCGCACGCTTTTTTGCAGATCCAGAGACTCATCATTATCAAACCTGGGTAGAACCCATTCACATAGTTGCCAAAGTGGAAACTCATAACCATCCCACCGCTATTGCACCAGGTCCTGGTGCTGCAACCGGAACGGGTGGGGAAATTCGTGATGAAGCGGCGACTGGACGTGGCGCCCATACTAAAGCAGGATTGGTGGGATTTGCTGTATCTAATTTAAATATTCCTGGCTTCACCCAACCCTGGGAACAAGCCTATGGTTATCCTGGCAATATGGCTTCGAGCTTTACCATCATGCTGGAAGCTCCATTAGGTGCTGCGCGCTTTGGGAATGAATTTGGTAGGCCGAATTTATGTGGTTACTTCCGCACCTATGAAGAAACTGTAGATAATGTACGGCGCGGATTTCACAAACCAATCATGCTAGCCGGAGGCTTAGGGAATATTCGCGGGCAGCATGTGAAAAAAAATATCTTACAACCCGATATGTTGTTAATTGTATTAGGTGGCCCTGCATTGTTAATTGGTTTAGGGGGCGGTGCTGCCTCTTCTATGGCGGCGAGTGATAATCGGATAGAACTAGATTTTGCTTCAGTGCAGCGTGATAATCCTGAAATGGAACGTCGTTGTCAGGAAGTGATCAATACCTGTTGGGCATTGGATGCCAAAAATCCCATAGTTGCTATCCATGATGTAGGGGCTGGTGGACTATCTAATGCACTACCAGAATTATTACACGATAGTGGACGGGGCGGCGTAATTGATTTACACAAAATACCTACAGCAGATCCGAGTTTATCTCCTTTAGAACTGTGGTGTAATGAAGCGCAAGAGCGTTATGTATTATCCATCGCACCCAGTGATTTACCTTTGTTTCAGCAAATTGCTGAGCGTGAACGTTGTCCGTTTGCAGTAGTCGGAGTTGCTACAGCATCACAGCAATTAATCATAGAAGATGATGCTAAACAAAATCCTATCGATTTACCATTGCCAGCTTTGTTGGGTAAAATGCCAGAGTTAACCCGCAAAGTGAATAGCAGTTCAGAATGTGCCTACGAACCTATCTTAGATAATATCGAACTAACTCAAGCGATAGATCGCGTGTTGCAATTACCCACAGTTGCAGATAAAACATTTTTAATTACCATTGGCGATCGCACCGTGGGCGGAATGGTAGCGCGAGATCAAATGATTGGACCTTGGCAAGTGCCGGTGGCAGATGTAGCAGTAACGGCCAGTAGTTTTAATGGTTTCACAGGTGAAGCTATGGCATTAGGTGAGCGTCCACCCATTGCGTTATTAGATCCTGCCGCCAGTGCACGTATGGCAGTGGGTGAAGCGATTACTAATTTAATTGCTGCGGATATTGTCGCGTTAGACCAAGTGAAATTATCAGCGAATTGGATGGCTGCTTGTGGCTATTCTGCGGAAGATGCCGGCTTATATGCCGCAGTACATGCATTGGCGTTCGATATGTGTTCCGAGTTAGGGATTAGTGTGCCAGTGGGCAAAGATTCTTTATCGATGCGTGCTATTTGGCAGGAAGAGGGCGAAGAGAAGGCGGTAGTTTCTCCTGTTTCTCTGAATGTAACGGCTTTTGCTGCGGTCAAAGATATTCGTCGCACATTAACGCCTTTATTAGAAAACTCTTCACACCCTACCACATTAATTTTTATTGATTTAGCAGCAGGACAACAACGCTTAGGCGGCAGTGCTTTAGCACAGGTATTTAATACGCTAGGAGAAGTTTCTCCTAATGTTGAGCACCCACAACTATTAAAGAATTTTGTGCACGCTTTACAGAAGTTGCGTCAGCAGAGTTTAGCGCAAGCGTATCATGATCGCTCCGATGGTGGCTTGATTGTAACTTTGTTGGAAATGGCATTTGCTAGTCACTGTGGATTGGATATTGATATCACAGCTTTAGGTCCACAGCATTTGGCCAGTTTATTTAACGAAGAATTGGGTGCGGTAATCCAAATTCGTGAACAAGATATTGAACAAGTACAGAATATTTTGCAACAACATGCATTAGCTTATTATCCAATTGCCAAAATAAATTCCAGCGATACGATCACTATTCAGTATGCGAATGCCGTGATCTATCAAGCCGAACGTATTGATTTACAACGTAAGTGGTCATGCACAAGTTACGAAATGCAAAAACGCCGGGATAATCCAGAATGTGCCGAGCAACAATATAATAAATTGCTGGATAAAAACGATACAGGCTTAGCGGTTAAATTAACGTTCAATATGCAAGATAATATTGCAGCACCGTATATCAATACTGGCGCTAAACCATTAGTCGCCATTTTGCGCGAGCAAGGCGTGAATAGTCATTTAGAAATGGCGGCTGCATTTACCCATGCTGGCTTCGATGCCGTGGATGTGCATATGACAGATATATTGAGCGGCCGCAAAAACTTAACTCGCTTTAAAGGCTTAGCCGCAGGCGGCGGTTTCTCATACGGAGATGTTTTAGGTGCTGGGCGCGGATGGGCCACCACAATTTTGCGTAACGCATTGGCCTCACAAGTTTTTGCCGATTTCTTTCAACGTCCAGATACCTTTACCTTAGGCATTTGTAATGGTTGTCAAATGATGCCCTACTTGCGCGAGTTAATCCCCGGAGCACAAGATTGGCCGTATTTTATTGATAATCGCTCCGAGCAATTTGAAGCCCGTTTAGCCAGCGTAGAAATTTTGGCTTCACCTTCAATTTTCTTACAAGGCATGCAAGGCAGCTATTTACCTGTAGTCGTTTCACATGGAGAAGGCTTCGCGCAACAAAAGCCAAATGATAAGCCTATGATATGTGCTCGTTTCATAGATAGTTATGGTCAACCCACAGAACACTTTCCTGATAACCCCAATGGTTCCATTGGTGGTGCTACCGGATTTACTACCGCAGATGGCCGAGTGACTATTTTAATGCCGCACCCTGAACGCGTCGTACGTGTAGTAC
>JBIOEC010000041.1:0-7799 GCA_044445645.1 Gammaproteobacteria bacterium
ATAGTGGTCTCAGAACTAGATTCCCGCTGTGAGATCTGACTTCGTAGAAGCCTTTGCTCAGCGAGAATGACGTATTTTTTGAGTTTATTGGCAATAATTTTAGATGATCTTGCCCTGGGCGCAGATGCCCATAGATATACTCAAAGCGTTTCATATTTAGGCATTTAAATGCGGGAGAAGCAAGCAGTTTGGACGTTCTGATTGAGCAAAAGCGCAGGAATAGCAGAGCTATTTCGAGCATTTTACGATTGAAGAACGTTCAAAATGCGCCGCTTATCCTGCATTTAAATGCCTAAATATGAAACGCTTTGAGTATAGACTCAGTCATATTACATGCATTAGATTTATCGTGAATATTGTTACAGTGTCATTAGGCGTGCGTTACCACCGGACGCGGTCAGGTTGATGCTTACCACTTTTTCATTTACCAAGCGCATTAAATACTGCGGGCCTCCCGCTTTAGGGCCAGTACCGGAGAGGTTATGCCCCCCAAAAGGTTGACTGCCTACCACTGCGCCAATAATGCTGCGGTTGATATAGATATTTCCAATAGATAGCTGCTCTGCAATTTTTTCTGCTTCTTGATGCAATCGGGTATGCATGCCAAAAGTTAAACCATATCCTTTGGCTTGCAGTTTTGCCAATTGAGTTGGCAAGTCTTGTGCAGCAAAACGTATTACATGCAAAATCGGGCCAAAGATTTCTTGATTAATATCCTCTATCGAGTCTAATTCATACGCACAAGGTGCAAAAAACAGGCCTGTGCTGTTGCGCATTGGTATTTGATAAATTAATTTTGCATGGGCATTTAACCAAGCTTGATGTTTTTGCAACATAGATAATGCATCTTGATCAATGACGGGACCAATATCGGTGCTCAGCAAACTGGGATCATCTACATTCAACTCTGCCATAGAACCTTTAAGCATGTCTAAAAAACGATCTGCGATTTCGTCTTGCACTAATAGAATTCGCGCGGCTGAACAGCGTTGGCCAGCACTATCAAAAGCGGAAATAAGTGTATCATGTATAGCTTGTTCTAAAAGCGCAGTGGAATCTACTACCATAGCATTCACACCGCCAGTTTCTGCAATGAAAGGTATGATAGGTCCTGTACGCGCAGCCAAAGTTTGATTAATCATTCGAGCAGTTTCGGTTGAGCCAGTAAAAATCACGCCGGCTATGCGTGGATCATTTACTAGCTGCGCACCTACTGTTTCACCTGGACCCACTAATAGTTGCAACACATCTTTTGGTACACCAGCGGCATGTAACAATTCTACTCCCGCTGCAGCGATTAAAGGTGTTTGCTCCGCAGGTTTAGCTAATACTGTATTTCCGGTAACTAAAGCAGCAGTGACTTGTCCCATGAAAATGGCTAAAGGAAAATTCCACGGACTAATGCAGACAATCGCACCGCGTCCTTGATACATTAATTGATTTTTTTCTCCGGTGGGACCGGGTAATAACTCTGGCTTGCTCAAAATTTTTATCGCTTGTGTTGCGTAATAGCGACAATAATCAATCGCCTCACGCACTTCAGCCTGCGCATTAGGTAGAGTTTTGCCTGCCTCATGAATAGCTAACGCCATTAGACGCGGCATGTTCTGTTCTAATAAATCGGCAGCGCGTAATAAGCAAGCAGCGCGGTCTGTAACAGGGGTAGCATTCCAATCCGGATAGGCACGTAAAGCGTCAGTGATAGCATGAGATATATTTTTATTCTTTTTACTCTTTACCTCGGTTAAAACTTCTTGAGCACTGGGAATTTTTAACGCCATCCATACAGAACGATCGCTGAAATCATAAGCTTTAGCAGCAAGCCGATCGGGAAAAATATTTCGCGGCGCTGGAATGGCCGGGTGAGTTTTTGGTGTCATTGCTTTCACTTGAGCAATCGGATCCTGAATTAATGTTTCAATTGGAATGTTTTTATCGGCAAGCTGATGCGCAAATGAACTGTTTGCACCATTTTCTAATAATCGCCGTGCCAAGTACGGCAACAATACTTCATATTTACCTACAGGGGCATACACTCGACAAGAGACTGGAATTTCTTTTAGAACTTCGGTATACAATGCCTCTCCCATACCCTGCAATCGCTGCCATTCAAAATCTTGCGTCTCGCCTGCCAAACATAAAATTGCAGCTACTGTATAAGCATTATGCGTACCAAACTGTGGATAAATGGAATTCGCCGCCAGCATTTTTTGAGCACAAACTAAATAACTGACATCAGTGGTTTGCTTACAGGTATAAACGGGGTAATCATCGTAACCACGTTCTTGTGCGTATTTAATTTCACTATCCCAATATGCCCCTTTGACTAAACGCACGGGAATACGACGCTGATGTTGTTTAGCTAATTCAATTAACCAATCAATCACGGCAGATGCACGTTTTTGATAAGCCTGCACAGCGATACCTAACCCATTCCAATCGCGCAAACTCGGCTCACTGATTAACCTGGAAAATAAATCTAAAGTAATATCTAGGCGTACGGCTTCTTCTGCATCAATAGTGAGATTAATATTGGCCTGTTTGGCCATCTGAGCTAATTGCAATAAACGCGGATATAATTCTTGATTTAGGCGCTCTTGCTGAGTAAATTCAAAGCGCGGATGTAACGCAGAGAGCTTTACCGAAATGCTGGGGTTATGAAAATGAAATTCAGCTAAATTTTCTTGCGCTAATCGTTTAATTGCAGTGAGATAATCTTGATAATATTTTTCTGCATCCTGAGCCGTACACGCGGCTTCTCCCAACATATCATAGGAAAATAAGATCTGATTCTGGTGTTTAGATGCTGCACTGATTTTTTTTGCTAATTTATTAGCCTTATCAATAGTCTCTCCTAACACAAATTGATGTCCCATAATTCGTAAAGCTGCTTTCACCGCTTGACGAATTACCGGTTTTCCCGTTCGCCGTAATAAGTTATGCCAAAGATGTGACCATTGTGCATCATCTGATTTTTTTAACACTTTCCCACTAAGTAATAAACTCCAAGTAGCTGCATTCACCCACCACGCCGAGCTATGGCCTGCATGCGCCTGCCAATTGGCGGAGGTGATTTGATCTTCAATCAATCTATCCACATTGTAGGTGTCTGGCACGCGCAATAAAGATTCAGCCAGTGCCATCAACGCCACACCCTCCTCGGTTGACAAACTGTACTCCGCTAGCAAGGTGTTTAATTGGTGAGCATGTTCGGTTTTAGTGCGAATCTGAGTTATCCACGCTGTGGCCTGTTCGGTAATACTTACTTGTTGCGTTGAGGTAAATGCGATTGCGGACAATAACTGCTCTACACAGTGAGTTTCGTCTGCATGATAAAGTGAGGTAATTTTTTCGCGAAGTGAATACATAGCATAATTATAGTACTTCTTTATAATTAACTGCCACTCTTATCCAAGATAAGTCTTATACATATCATTCCAACAGCATCATTCCAGTACCACGTTCATCTGCAGTGGGGCTTTAGTGAAAATTCAGTTATAGATTCCGGCTGCTAGATAAGTCTTTGTAGGCACTATGAGCAGCCGGAATGACGGTGCGGTTGAAAGTCTTGTATTATGGCCGAGGCTGTACCCAAGCACCATTAGCATTAAAATGAGGATCATCATACCCTGGTGGATCGTCTGCTGCAGCACCATTATGAGAGGAGTTGCCATTGACAGCAGCTGGATTGTCTAGTGTTCTGAAGATAGTGTCGATATTCTGTTTTATAGTGTTGACGCGTTGCTCAAACTCTACTGTTGAGTTGTTGCCATCGGTATTTTGCCAACCATTTTGCCGGAATAAGTCATTAATACCCCTGATTCTATCCAGGTAATGATCTATATTTCTTTGTGCACTCGTCAACATCTCTTTTAGCTCGTCCGGCGTACAACTACGAGACTGACTAGGTCTTGGCCAGGCGTGCGCATGATTTATACCAGAAAAAGCTCCACCTCCAGCAAATTGAATTTGTGCACCAGGATTATTGGGATCTCTAACGCTCACTTCTCTTAGTAAAACCTCAACTAATCTTTCTGTCTCATCTAACAAGCGACCAAAATGGCTTACCAATTCTTTGAACTCTTTCAACAATTGGGTACGCTGGGGGCTATCTTGTGGCACCTTTTGCATAACTTCATCATCATTTGTATTGGCTTTGGCTTCTTTATTATTAAAGTAACCCAAAATAGATGGCAATTGGCCTAATATCTGTTGAAATTGCGTCATAGCAAAATAGAGCATGGCGATCGCCGAATGGCGATTTAGACGCTCTTTCTTTTCTGATTTGGTTTCATTTGCATCAGTTTTGGGGTTCTCTGTGCGGGGAACGGGCGTGGAAATGGAGTTTATATTACCTTGTTTTTGTTTTTTAAGACTTGGAACTGCCATAATTGCCTCTCTAATATCTTTATAAAATCCTATACTTGCCATCCCGAGGTTAACTTTCGGATGACAAGTATATCGTGCCGCGCATAGCTAGCATGGGTACATAAAGTATTTATATCATTAACCTAAAAAAATGTCAATAAGCATGCTAACTAAAGCATGATCTTACTTATTTTTTATTAGGCAAATCAGTAGCTGTACCTTCAAACAGTTCTGAGGCAATCATCACACTTTCTGACAATGTTGGATGCGGATGAACCGTCAGAGCCACGTCTTCCACATCACAGCCCATTTCTATTGCCAGAGCCACTTCGGAAATTAAATCCCCGGCATGCACGCCCACGATGCCAGCGCCAATCACTTGGTGGGTCTCTTTGTTGAAAATCATCTTGGTCAAACCTTCTGGACGTCCAATACCCAAGGCACGACCACTGGCTGCCCATGGGAACACGCCCACACCATAAGGAATATTCTGTGCTTTAGCTTGAGTTTCGGTTACACCTGTCCAGGCAATTTCTGGATCGGTATACATAACGCTTGGAATAGATTTAGGCTCGAAATAATGTTTCTTGCCAGCAATGACTTCCGCCGCCACACGACCTTCTGGGACAGCTTTGTGTGCCAACATCGGGTTACCAATAATATCGCCAATTGCAAAAATATGGGGAACATTGGTGCGCAATTGATTATCGGCTTGAATAAATCCACGCTCATCCACATTCACGCCAGCTTTTTCAGCACCAATTAATTTTCCATTGGGCACGCGTCCAACTGAAGATAAAATGCGATCGAATTTTTGCGGTTCTTTAGGTGCTTGCTTACCTTCAAAAGTAACATACAAGCCATCTTTCTTCGCTTCCACTTTGGTCACTCTGGTGCCCAGTAAAATATTTTCATAACGTTGTGTCACCCATTTTTGGAAAGGTGCCACTACATCTCTATCTACCCCCGCAACCAAATCATCTAACATTTCTACTACCGTGATTTGGCTACCCAGTGAGTAATAAACATTTGCCATTTCCATACCGATAATACCACCACCAATCACCAATAAACGTTTAGGCACTTCAGCCAGTTCTAATGCGCCGGTAGAATCCATGATGCGTGGATCTTCTGGTAAAAAGGGTAGTTTTACTGGACGTGATCCCGCTGCGATAATCGCATTTTCAAATTGAATTTCGTGCGTTACATTGCCAGCTTTATCTTTTACTTGCAGTGTATTCGGACCGGTAAACTCGCCATACCCGGTCACCACTTGGACTTTACGTTGTTTAGCCATCATCCCCAAACCGCCGGTTAAACGCTTTACTACACCATCTTTATAAGCGCGAATTTTATCTAAATCAATTTTCGGTTTACCGAAGTCCACACCTCGATCAGCAAAGTGTGAAGCTTCTTCAATAACTTGGGCTGTATGTAATAAGGCTTTTGAAGGAATACATCCTACGTTTAAACACACTCCACCTAAAGTGGCAAAGCGTTCGATTAACACAACTTGTTTACCCAAATCTGCTGCACGAAATGCGGCAGAATATCCGCCTGGGCCGCTGCCTAATACGATGACTTGGGTTTGAATTTTTTCTACTGACATAATGTTTTTTCCTCTTGGTATTTTAAATATTTTTTGTTTCACCTGAATCATACAGCTCATTCAGACTCGTCATTCCCGCTGCAAGATCTCACTTTGCTGTAAAATCTGCAGAGCGGGAATGACGATCTTAGGTCACAGCAGTAGCCTTCTCACATCCTGTAAAAATTCTCCTAATGTAGTAATAAAGCGTGCAGCTACCGCGCCATCGATCACACGATGGTCATAAGATAATGACAATGGCAACATTAAACGCGGCACAAATTCACCCTCAATATAAATTGGCTGAATTTGCGATTTTGATACACCTAAAATCGCCACATCCGGAGCATTAATAATTGGCGTGAAAGCCGTACCGCCGATACCGCCTAAACTAGAAATTGAAAAACAACTGCCTTGCATTTGATCAGCGGATAATTTTCCAGCACGCGCCACTGCACTAATGTCTGCTAATTCTTTCGCCAATTGCAACAAACCTTTTTTATCTACATCGCGAATCACTGGCACTACTAAACCATTTGGAGTATCCACTGCCACGCCAATGTGATAATAATTTTTCAGAATAATATTTTGACCATCTGCGGCTAATGATGAATTAAAAGTAGGATGTGCACGCAATGCGGCCACAGCGGCTTTCATCAAAAACACTAATGGGGTTAATTTTACGCCAGCTTTTTCTGCGAAGTTTTTGTTTGTCTGACGAAACTCTTCCATTTCTGAAATATCCACATTATCAAACTGCGTTACATGTGGAATATTCACCCAGTTACGATGCAATGCTGCAGCACTGAGTTTTTGAATACGCGATAATGGTTTGCTTTCTACTTCACCCCATTGAGTGAAATCCACTACTGGCATTGCGGGTAAACCGGCGCCAGTACTGCTACCTTGCAGTGCACGTTTTACATCTTCTTTGGTGATGCGGCCTTTTTCGCCAGTGCCTGAGAGGCGAGTGATATCTAAATCGAGTTCGCGCGCTAAACGTCTGACTGCGGGGCTAGTTAATAATACTGAACTTGATACTGTTGCAGTAGATTTTTCTTGTAGGGGCGCGGATTCAGCTTTGGTTGCTGCAGCTGGTTTTTGTGGAGCAGAAGCAGTTGCTGTTGCTTGACCCAATACTTCTATCAGTGGCGTGCCCTCACTAACTTGCGCGCCGATTTTGGTCAGAATCCGTTTTACTACACCGCTAATGGGTGCAGGCACTTCCATACTGGCTTTTTCTGATTCTAAAGTTACCACAGGAGCTTCCACAGCAATTGTATCGCCCTCTTTTACATTGATTTCAATCACTGTTACTTGTTTGGCATTACCAATATCGGGAACAGCAACGGTGGTTATTACTTCTTGCGTTGCTGGTGCTGTTTTTTCTGCTTTTGCAGATTCACTGGTTTGGGTGGCTTCAGCTGTTTCCAATAATAAAATCAGTGAGCCTTTAGAAACTTTATCGCCGACCTTTACTTTCACTTCTTTTACTTTGCCCGCATACGGTGAAGGGATTTCCATTGCAGCTTTGTCGCTTTCTAATGTGACAATATTATCATCGACATTTAGCGTATCACCTGGCTTCACGTGCACTTCAATCACTGCGACTTGCGCAAAATTGCCAATATCTGGCACTTGTACTTCCGTTAATTTAGTCAAGGCTGCTTCTCCCTTTTAATTTTATTTAATTTTAGTCAAACTAATTCTAACCACAAATCTTTCCATTCTGGATTTTTAGATTCTATTAACTTGAGTTTCCAAGCTCGATCCCAATTTTTTATTTCTTTTTCTCTTTGAATCGCGCTTTCCATATTTTCATGAAGTTCAAAATATACTAATG
>JBIOEC010000042.1:0-7695 GCA_044445645.1 Gammaproteobacteria bacterium
AATATAGACTATCAAGACATATTTGTCATTATCAGGTTATATAACTCATAAGTGGCTTGGCAATACTTATAAGGATGCCGGATGATTTTGACACCCTCTCACCCATCAGGTTAAAAAAGCAGCCTGCCAACTTTTCGTTCAAGGGGTAGGGTGAGCTTAGCAAGAAGTAATTCTCGGCGAGTATTTGCCAGCAATTCGGAATCTTCTAATAAATAGGATGCATTTTGTCTAATTTGTTGGCATACTATTCACTCTAAAATCGCTCTGTAATAATGAGCGGTCAGCATTCACTCACGGAGGATTCCCTATATGAAACGTAGTTTCTTATCCTTGGTATTCAGTTTTGCGGCGGTGGCTTTTATCGTTCCTGCCCCAGCTTTGGCAGATTTGCCGGATTTCACTCAGTTGGTGGAAAAGCAGGGCTCATCTGTCGTTAATATTAGTACTACACGTAGTGCTAAGCCGCGGGAAAATACCCAGCAGTTACCCATGGATCCGTTTGCTGATGAATATTTTAGCCCTTTCCGTGATTTATTTCCGGAGTTTTTTGGAGATGAAGGTTTTACCCCTCGTGGTCACGATACACGTTCTTTAGGTTCTGGGTTTTTAATTAGTGCAGATGGCTTTCTCCTAACTAACAACCATGTCATTCGTGACGCCGATGAAATTCAAGTTAGCTTGAATGACGGGCGGGAATATATTGCTACCGTGATTGGCGAAGATGAAGGCAGTGATTTGGCCTTATTGAAAATTGATGAAAAAGATTTACCTTTCGTAGAGTTTGGTTCTTCTACTGATTTAAAAGTAGGTGAGTGGGTATTGGCAATTGGCTCACCATATGGCTTTGAACAGTCTGTAACTGCAGGGATTGTGAGTGCCAAGGGCCGCCCTTTGTATAGTGAAAAATATGTGCCCTTTATTCAAACCGATGTGGCTATTAATCCAGGTAACTCAGGTGGACCGCTCTTTAATCTAAAGGGGCAAGTGGTAGGGATTAACTCACAAATTATTAGTACCAGTGGTGGATATATTGGTTTATCCTTTGCCGTACCTTCTGATGTGGCAGTGACCGTGATCGATCAGCTTAAAACCAAGGGTTATGTTTCTCGTGGCTGGTTGGGCGTGGTATTCCAAAATGTGGATAGCTCGCTGGCAGAATCTTTTGGCTTAGAACGTCCCGAAGGTGCATTGGTGGCGCAAGTAGTTGAAGATAGCCCGGCATCTGCGGCGGGTTTGAAGAGTGGCGATATTCTGACCAAATATAATGATCAAGTGATTAAAGAAGCGGAAGATTTACCACCTTTAGTGGGTAACACACCGCCAAACAGTACTGTGGTATTAACGTTGATTCGGGATGCTAAAGAACAGCAAATCAAAGTTAAAATTGCTGAATTAGAACCCGAAACTGAAGAAGCCGTAGATTCTAAACCCGGTAAAGCGGATGTGAAGAATCGTTTAGGTATTCAGGTTCGCACGCTTACCGATGAGGAAATTTCACGCCTAGGTGTTGAGCATGGTGTTTTAGTTACTGCATTGCAAGAAGATGGCGCAGCGGCTGACGCAGGTATTCGTCGTGGTGATGTGATCTTCAGTTTGAATCAACAAGATATCGCTACTGAAGAAGATTTCAATAAAGTAATGGCGAGTATTGCTGATAACCAAAAAGCGGTACCGGTATTAATCGGACGTCGTGGTGAAGGGAAACGCTATTTAGCAATTAAGTTAAAATAGAATTGATACCTCTTCTTAGTGGGATCCAATGCGCTTGAGATACCGCGGCTTGTCCGCGGTATTCAGGTGAAATCCTGCATTCTGCCTGGCTCCTTCGGACCAGTGCTGGGATGGCAGAATTCTGCGAGGAATAAGAGACAACTGGCATTTAAAAATTCATATGGACTGTCGTGACTGAACTTTCATTTATTCGTAACTTCTCAATCATTGCCCACATCGATCATGGTAAATCCACTCTTGCCGATCGTTTGATCCAGTACTGTGGTGGGCTTACTGAACGTGAAATGGAAGCGCAAGTTTTAGATTCTATGGATCTAGAACGGGAACGTGGAATTACCATTAAAGCCCAGAGTGTTACCTTGCCCTATAAAGATACCAAAGGCCAAATCTACCAGCTCAATTTTATCGATACTCCAGGACATGTGGATTTCTCTTACGAGGTTTCGCGTTCTTTAGCCGCTTGTGAAGGTGCGCTATTAGTGGTGGATGCGGCGCAAGGAGTAGAAGCACAAACTTTAGCCAATTGTTACACCGCCATTGAGCAAGGTTTAGAAGTTATTCCGGTATTAAACAAAATTGATTTGCCGCAAGCTGAACCAGAACGGGTAATCAATGAAATAGAAAATATTATTGGCATTGAAGCGGAAGATGCAGTGCGGGTTAGTGCTAAACAAGGTATTGGTATTCAAGACTTGTTAGAAGTTTTAGTGGCCCGGGTACCGGCACCCGAAGGTGATCGAGCTGCACCTTTACAAGCATTAATTATTGACTCTTGGTTTGATAGTTATTTAGGCGTAGTCTCATTGGTGCGGGTAAAAAATGGTGTTTTATCCGTGGGTGAGAAAATTAAAGTTATGTCTACTGGGCAAGTATATGAAGTAGACGGTTTAGGTATTTTTACTCCCAAACGCAAAAGCTGTGAACAATTATCTGCAGGTGAAGTGGGATTTGTGGTTGCGGGCGTAAAAGAAATTAATGGTGCGCCTGTAGGCGATACCTTGACGCATGCTAAACGTTCAGCCACTACGGCGTTGGCTGGATTTAAACAAGTTAAGCCACAAGTCTACGCGGGTTTATTTCCGATTGAATCTGATGATTATGAGGCTTTTCGCGAAGCATTGGCGAAGTTACGTTTGAATGATGCGAGTTTATTCTATGAACCTGAAACTTCACAAGCCTTGGGCTTTGGTTTTCGTGTAGGCTTTTTAGGTATGCTGCATATGGAAATTGTGCAGGAACGCTTGGAGCGTGAATATAATTTAGAGTTAATTACCACCGCGCCTACTGTAGTGTTTGAAGTAGTCCTCAAAAATCAGGAAGTCAAACATATCGACAATCCAGCCGATTTGCCCGATCCCACTCTTATCTCTGAAGTGCGTGAACCGATTGTGGAAGCTACTATTTTAGTACCATCGACTTATTTGGGTAATGTGATCACCTTATGCGTGGAAAAACGCGGTATCCAAAAGCAAATGATGTACGTAGGACAACAAGTGCAAGTGGTGTATGAGTTGCCGATGAACGAAGTTGTGCTTGATTTTTTCGATCGGTTAAAATCGGTCAGCCGGGGTTATGCTTCGCTGGATTATTCTTTTAAACGCTTCCAAACCGCAGACTTGGTCAAATTAGATATATTAATTAACGGTGAAAAGGTAGATGCGTTAGCGGTAATCGCGCATCGTGAACAATCTTTTTATCGCGGACGTGAATTAACTGAGCGTTTGAAAGAGTTAATTCCGCGCCAAATGTACGATGTGGCTATTCAAGCTACCATTGGTGCTCATATTATTGCTAGGCAAACTGTGAAAGCGTTACGTAAGAATGTATTGGCTAAATGTTATGGTGGCGACATTTCGCGTAAACGTAAATTATTAGAAAAACAAAAAGCGGGTAAAAAACGCATGAAGCAAGTGGGTAGTGTGGAAATTCCCCAAGAAGCGTTTTTAGCGGTATTGAAAGTGGATAAGTAATTCATTATCTATACCCAAAGCGTTTGATATTTTGGCATTCTACTTGCTTTTGATCCAATAGAATACCAAAATATCAAACGCTTTGGGTATCAAGAGGATATAAACCATGGATTTTAATTTTGCTGGTATATTATTAGCCGCAACAGTTGCTTCTGGCATTATTGTGCTACTCGATAGATTATTTTGGCGTACTAAACGTTTAGAGCTGCAGAGCGCAGATCCAAACCTGAAAGAACCTATTTTAATAGAATATGCGCGTTCATTCTTTCCGGTATTATTATTTGTGTTGGTACTGCGCTCATTTCTGGTGGAACCTTTTCGTATTCCATCAGGTTCGATGGAGCCTACGCTAAATACCGGTGATTTTATTTTAGTCAATAAATATGCTTACGGATTACGCTTCCCAGTTACTAATAATTTATTTTGGGTCAACAACACCCCTCAACGTGGAGATGCCGTAGTATTTCGCTTTCCAGTTGACCCTAGTATAAATTTTATTAAAAGAGTGATTGGTGTACCTGGAGATCAAGTGGTTTATAAAAATAAAGAGTTATTTATCAATGGCGAAAAGATGAATAAAGAATTGGTGGAAAGTTTGAACTTTATTGATAGTGCTGGCCAATCTGAATCGGTGACCGAGTGGACAGAAGATTTATTTAAGCATAGACATTTAACTTATCAGCGTGATGTGCCCGGGCGGGATGTTTCTGTTACCGTTCCTGAAGGACACTATTTCGTCATGGGTGATAATCGAGATGATAGTGATGATAGTCGTAGTTGGGGTTTTGTTCCTGATGAAAATTTAGTGGGTCAGGCATTTGCAATTTGGTTTAGCTGGGATAGTAATGAAACCAATTGGTTGAAAAAAGTTCGTTGGGAAAGAATTGGCAAAAAAATTGAATAGAGTTAAGTTTGTTTGTGTGGCTGAGTTTGAGTGAGGATATAATTATTATGGAATTGGGTTTAGAAAAGTTGGCGCGAAGACTGGGACATAGATTTGGTGATTTTTCTTTATTGACAGACTCATTGACGCACCGTAGTGTTTCTGTTGGCCATAACAATGAACGCTTAGAATTCCTAGGTGATGCAATTTTAAATTGTATCATTTCCGATGAGCTATACCGGCGTTTTCCCCTGGCGAGTGAAGGCCAATTAACTCGTTTGCGAGCTACCTTGGTGAAAGGTGAAACATTGGCGGAGTTAGCTATAGAGTTGGATATTTGTGATTTCTTGCGCTTGGGAGTAGGGGAGTTGAAAAGTGGTGGAGCAAAACGTCCGTCCATTCTAGCTGATGCATTAGAAGCCATTATCGCAGCTATCTATATCGACGGAGGAATGGATACTTGTCGTAGTTTAGTGATTGAGTGGTTTGCGAAGCGTTTAGATAGCAGCTCTTTAGATAAAATTAAAAAAGATCCTAAAACGCTGTTGCAAGAACATTTACAAGCGCATAAATTTAATTTACCCGAATACACCATTAGTGCGATTAATGGTGAAGCCCATCAACAGTATTTTTCCGTCAGCTGTGTTATTGCTGATTTAAATGTGACGACTACCGGTGAAGGTATTAGTCGGCGTAAAGCAGAGCAAGATGCTGCGGAGAAAGCCTTACAACAGTTAGTTAAAAAATTATGACAGACATTTATTGTGGATTTGTAGCACTTATTGGTCGGCCTAACGTAGGTAAATCGACTTTATTAAACCATCTATTGGAACGTAAAGTGAGTATCACTTCACGTAAACCGCAAACTACCCGCCAGCGTATTTTAGGTATTCAGACAGACACCAATCATCAGACAGTCTATGTTGATACCCCAGGCATCCATAAAATTACTCCGCATGCTTTAAATAAGTACATGAATAAAGTGGCAATGAATGCAGCACGTACAGTGGATCTCATTGTATTTATGAGTGAAGGAATCCGTTGGACTGAAGAAGATGAGTATGTGCTCAAAGGTGTGAGCAAATTTAACGTCCCAATTATTTGGGTTATTAATAAAATTGATAAAGTGGAAGATAAAGAGGCTTTAATCCCATTTATCGATAGTATGAGTAAGCAATTTGGATTTACCACAGTAGTGCCCATCAGTGCACGCCGCGCTAAAGATGCTAAGCGTTTATCGGAAGTGGTGCGCACATATCTGCCTAAAGTAGACGAATTTTTTTATCCTGCCAGTGAAGTCACCGATCGTCCTGAGCCTTTTATGATTGCGGAATTAATTCGCGAGGAACTGTTGACTGCCTTAGGTGAGGAAGTTCCGCATTTGCTTACAGTAGTGGTGGAAAAAATAGAACGCAAGCCTAAAATTACGGTAATCCATGCAGTAATTTTTGTGGAGAGAGACAGTCATAAAGCCATTGTGATTGGCAAACAAGGCACGCGTTTGAAAGCTATTGGTGAGCGTTCACGTATTGCCATCGAAACCTTCTTGCAACGCAAAGTTTTTTTAGAACTGTGGGTGAAAGTGCGCGAGGGATGGGTGGATGATCTTAAAGCGATGAGGCAGTTGGGGTATACTGAGGAATAGAAATGATTGAATGATACCCTATGCTCATAGAATTAGAACCTGCATTTTTAATCCATACTCGAGCTTACCGAGATACTAGTTTATTACTAGAAGCATTTACGCGTAATCACGGAAGAGTGAGTCTGGTAGCGCGAGGAGTGAGAGGAAAAAAAGGCTCGCGTTCTAGTTTACTGCAACCTTTTGCGCCATTATTAATCTCGTGGTGGGGGCGTGGGGAACTAGGCACATTACGCAACACCGAGTTGCATCAGCAACCATATTGGCTAACCGCCAATCGCTTAGCCAGCGGGTTTTATGTGAATGAATTGTTGCATCGTTTATTAGGCCGCCATGAAGCTCACCCTGAGTTGTTTGACTATTATGCAAGCACTATTTTCGATATTAATAGTTTAGAAATCAATCAATTGGCGAGAACCTTACGGTTATTTGAAAAATTTTTAATCACACAGTTGGGATATGGTCTATTATTTAACGTGGATGCCTTCACGGGATCGCCTATTCAATCTGATCTTTATTATAGCTTTAGCCCGGAAATAGGTTGTTACCAATGCCGTGGAGATTGGGGAGATCGGGCTATTCAGCATTTATATAAAGGCAGTAGTCTGTTAGCATTACACAGTGGGCAGTTTAGCCTGGATGAAGAATTGCAGGATGCTAAGCGCTTAATGCGTTCCGTGCTTGCGGCGCATTTGGGCGAAAAGCCTTTATATTCTAGGAGCTTGTGGCGATAAACGGTAACTGTTACATTAAATTAAGTAACGGCTCACGTAAGCAATTCCTGGTGAAAATTTGAGTAAATATTAAAAATATGATGAAATTCAAAGCGATGGGGAGATTGTTAAGGGGGAAAAATTCGCCGGGAGCGAATTTTAGCGCAAGCCCGAAGGGCTGGGCGCAGGATGCGCCCAGCAAAAGCGCAGCTCTCCCCCCTTTGCCGCGCGCAGCGTAAAAACAAGGAAGCAGTTCACGGCGAAACTTCGCCGGGAATTGCTGATAGAGGGGACTATGATTCAGCTAGGCATTAACATTGATCATGTAGCTACAGTACGTAATGCACGTGGCACTATCTATCCTGAGCCAGTGGCGGCCGCGTTAATTGCGCAAGAGGCTGGAGCTGATAATATTACTTTTCATTTACGTGAAGACCGTCGGCATATCATTGATCGTGATGTGTACATTCTTAAACAAGTATTGGCGATCCCGATCAATTTTGAAATGGCTATTACTAGTGAGATGTTGGATATTGCCCAAGAAATTCATCCGCAAATGTGTAGCCTAGTTCCTGAAAAACGTGAAGAGGTTACTACAGAAGGTGGTTTAGATGTGCTAAAAAATCAGACACAGGTGAGTAATGCTTGCCAGCGTTTGCGATCTTTAGATATCCACTCCTCTATATTTATTAATGCCGATGAAGAGCAAATTGCGGCGGCAGTAGATTGTGGTGCTGATGCAATAGAACTTCATAC